>JBEEMZ010000072.1:0-26581 GCA_041192405.1 Bacteroidota bacterium
AGTGAGATGCTTGCTGTGTACGCCTGCGATAGCCTGTCCGTGCAATACGGCGGTTGCTATGCTCCACAATAATCCCAATATTGCAAGCTTTGGATGTAAAAATTTCATGTAAAACTGTTGTTTATAAATATTAAGCGGTTGCAAAGCTACTACTCTCTGTGAGATTTTCGCTTTTTTTTAGTAAAAAATTTAATAATATTCTAACGTTATTTCATCTTTGCACTCTTTTAATCAGTATCCAAATACAACCAATGCAACAAAAATATTTTATCACATCCAATTTTTTGACCATACAACAGGTGCAAAAGATTGTAAATCAAGGTTTTATATTAGCTTTGTCTGAAAAAACGGTAGAAACGGTTGCGCAATCGCGCTCTTTCTTAGACCAACTTTTGCAAAAAGCACGTCATCCCATTTACGGAATTAATACGGGTTTTGGTTCATTATGTGACATGGAAATTTCCCACAAGGATATCATTCAGTTGCAACAAAATTTAGTAATGTCGCATTCCACAGGGATTGGAGACAAATCGCCTAAAAATATCATTCGGATAATGATGTTTTTAAAAATACAAAATTTGGCTTATGGTTATTCGGGGGTTCGGGTCGAATTATTAGAAAAGCTTATAGAATGGTATAATTCGGGTGCTTTGCCTGTGATTTATGAGCAAGGTTCGTTAGGCGCGTCGGGCGATTTAGCACCTTTGGCGCATTTGAGTTTGCCACTGATTGGTTTGGGAAAAGTGTATTTTAAGAATCAAGAGTTGTCCACGAAACAATATTTGGCTCAAAATAATATTCAACCGATTGTCTTGCATTCAAAAGAAGGTTTGGCATTGTTGAATGGTACACAATTTTGTTCTGCCTACTCGGTACATTGTCTGCTTGAAGCGAAACGCTTAATGTATTTGGCGGATCTTTGTGCGGCAGTTGCAGTGGAAGGTTTTAAGGGTCGGTTGGAACCTTTTGATGAAAAATTACACGCGATTCGCCCGCATCGCGGTCAACAACAAACGGCGCGTTTTATACGACGCATGTTGATGGATTCTCAAATTGCGGCACAATCCAAAACGCATGTTCAAGACCCGTATTCGTTTCGTTGTGTGCCGCAAGTGCATGGCGCAAGTCGGGATACGATAGATTATTTTGAAAAAACCGTTACAATCGAAATTAATGCTGTGACAGATAATCCAACGGTGTTTTTTGAGGATGATGCGGTGTTGTCGGGGGGCAATTTCCATGCACAACCGTTGGCTTTGGGATTGGATTTTTTGGCGATTGCGTTGGCGGAATTGGGGAATATTTCGGAAAGGCGCGTATTTCAATTATTGTCGGGGAAACGTGGTTTGCCACTTTTTTTGGCTCCGAATGCAGGTTTGAACTCTGGTATGATGATTTTACAATATACTGCGGCTTCAATTGTGAGTCAAAATAAACAATTTTGTTCGCCTGCGTCGGTTGATAGTATCGTTTCGAGCAACGGACAAGAGGATCATGTGAGTATGGGCGCGAATGCTGCTACTAAATGTTTGAAAGTGGTGGAAAATTTGGAAAGATTGTTGAGTATTGAGTGGATGATTGCGATGCAGGCGTTGGAATATCAAAGGCAATCGGGGTTGAAATCGTCGCCGAAAGTGGAGCAATTGTTTAAAAAATATCGCAAAGTAGTTACGTCTTTGGAAAATGATCGCGTTTTGTCGGAAGATATTGAAAAAACTGTTGCTTTTTGCAAACACATAGGGAGATAGGAAACATAGATTTTTGAACATATATGGAGATAGGGAACATATATTTATTTAATACTTAAAGTATTGATATTTAATACTTTAAAAATAAAAAAGCCTATGTTCCCTATCTCCCTATATGTTTGCACAATTAAAGGACACCTTTCGTTGAAGGCAATTGCCGATGCACAGGGTCGCGCTTCACTGCCATTTTGACCGATTTCGCCCACGCCTTGAAAATTGCCTCAATTTTATGATGTTCATTCGTCCCCGATGCCTGCACATTCATGTTGCACGCTGCCGCATCACAAAAGGATTTGAAAAAATGGTAAAACATTTCGGTTGGCATTTTGCCAATTAACTCTCTTTTAAAAGTCGCGTCGAAAACCAACCAACTCCGCCCCCCAAAATCCAATGCCACTTGCGCCAAACAATCATCCATCGGCAGACAATACCCATAGCGTTCAATCCCAGATTTGTCGCCAAGTGCCTTTTTGAACGCCTCACCTAATGCCAACGCCGTGTCTTCAATCGTGTGATGCTCGTCAATATGCAAATCACCCTCCACATGTACCTTCAAATTGCAACCCGAATGCCGCGCCAATTGATCCAACATGTGGTCAAAGAAACCAATGCCCGTTTGATTATCTGCTTTGCCCGTGCCATCCAAATTTAATTCAATTTGAATATCAGTCTCTTTTGTTGTGCGCCGAATCGAAGCCGTTCTTGGCGGGTTTTTCAAATAATTATAAATCGCTTCCCAATCACAAGTCGTTAATACACAATACTTTGCAAGATTTTTAGGCGTTAACAATGATTCATTGTTATGAAAAAAAATGGCTTTGGAACCCAAATTTTTAGCTAATTCAACATCCGTTGCGCGGTCGCCAATTGTAAACGAATTGTTTAAATCATAATCGCCCGTCATGTAATGCGTCAGCAAGCCTGTACGCGGTTTGCGTGTCGGCGCATTATCGTGTTCAAAAGTACGGTCAATAACAATTTCTTTAAATGTAATGCCTTCATTTTCAAAGGTTTCTAACATTTTTTGGTGCGGCGGGTGGAAATCTGCCTCTGGAAAAGACTCGGTTCCAAGTCCGTCTTGATTCGTCACCATGATCAATTCGTAATCCATTTCTCGAACGATTTTGCCCAAAAAACGAAAAACTTTGGGAATAAAAGCCAGTTTTTGAAGCGAATCAATCTGGAAATCAAGAGGCGGTTCCACGATGAGCGTTCCATCGCGGTCAATAAATAAAACTTTTTTCATATAAAACTTTAATAATTGATAATTAATGGTTGAATCCGAAAACGCCGTACTTGGGAAATTATTTTTTAACGGTTGAGAATTGAATCACTTTTGACAAAACAAATTTATAGCAAAGTCATTGATATTTTGTAACTTTGCCAAATTAAAACGCATCTTTTTTATTTTTAAACCATTAAAAGAAAACGATTATGTTTAAAAACAATTTATTATTTTTATTGCCTTTAATTGTTTGTCTGTTTGCGTGTGCGAGCAAGCAACCGACTCCCGAAAAAACTGCGCTCGTCAAAGTGGACACGCCCAATGTCGAAAAACCGCAGATGACTGGAAATGACCGCGATGAGCATAATTGCATTCCTTCGGCAGGTTATCAATGGTCGGAGGTTAAAAAAGAATGCATCCGCTTATTTGAAAAAGGGATTCGCCTCGAACCAAAAGCTGAAAATTTGAATAAAACGGTTTCTGCATTTGCGGTTTTCAAATCGGATGCCGACCAAGCACAAGTTGAAATTTTTATTCCAAATGAAAAAAAATCAATTCTTTTGACGCAAGATAAAAAATCCAGCACTGGATTATGGAAAAATGACGTATATCAACTTTTGCAATTGAAAGGCATGTATTTGTTGGAAGATGCGAAAGGAACGGTGTTGTATCAAGGCGCAGCGAAGTAGTTGGTTGGTTAGTTGGTTGGTTAGTTAGTTGATTGGTTAGTTGGTTGGTTGGTTAAATTATTGATAATCAATAATTTAACCAACCAACTAACCAACTAAAAAAGCCCCTCTGCATCGCTCATAGCGCACAGAGGGGTCAACATCGTTTCAAAATAAACACAAAAAAAGTTTCAAAACGATGGTCGTCAGCAAATTTGGTGTAAAGAAAAGCAACTCCATTTTCTGAAAACACGAGCGTTTTGTTTAAAAGACGCGTTTCCAAGCTGAGTTAAACGTTTAAAATTGTTGCCTACCTTTGCCGTTAGCTATCGGAAAAAAGGGGATATTTCATTTGAGGTTCAATATAGGGAACATTTTTCCCGCCGATTTTCGCAGATTCTGGTTTTTAGAACCTTCAATCTGCGGGAAAAATGTTACCTCAAAATGAAACATCCCGAAACCCTAAAATCCTGCCGTAAAATTACTTTATTTATATATGTTTTTTATAAAAATATAGAAATTTAACAAAACATTATCCTTTATTTCCAAAAAAATCCTACATTAGCGTTTTAAAAGCCGTTCTAAGCTGTATTTTTTTATTTTAATGCGTAACTTATTAATTCCAATAAAACAACAAATTTTATTTTTTTGATTATATCACCATGACATACACAATTCGTTTTTGGATGCTTTGTTTAGCAATTTTTTTTACAGCCTGTTTGCCTTTAGAACGCCGCCGAGATACTCCGATTACCCCCGCCGAAACGGACGGCAAATGGCATGAAGTGACAGGTGTGCATGCAGAACGCACGATTCAATGTTTATACGCGACCCCATTTGAATTGTTGGCGATTACTGAAAATCAATTTATTCGACTTAGTACCGATAATTCGTTGGTTGAAAAACGAACTTTGCAATCGAATCGGGTGCCGCTTGGCGCACCTATCTTGTCGGAAAATACCTTTTTTCGCGCCATGCAAGGTGTTGATAATCGAGAAGTATATGAATTTCACGCTGTGCGCAATGCGCAAGTTGTGAAAAGAGTCCTGTCAACGGATTTGGTGCGCTCAACGGAAACCTTTACTGCCAAAAGTAACAGAATTCGTTTCACAGGCGCGTATAGCAGCGACGGAACGAAATTTTTTCTGCCAGGAGTTGTTTATCAAGGCACTTTGGGAAATCCTCATGTTGAAATTATGATTTTTAATATCTATAATCATTTGGGGGGCAATGATATAGACTCTATAAAATTGTTTAAACGTGTTGCGATACAACCTCAACTACTTGGCACGGCTGATAAGATGGAAAGTTGCCGTTTTATTAGAGATTTTTTTTATTTGGCAACCGAAGATGGTGCTTTTCGCGTGAGTCAGGAGGGGCAATTGAGTCAATTTTTTCCACATTGGACGCTGGATTTTTTCCAAAAGGAAGGGCGCGTTTATTCGACAGGTTTTGCAACGTATAATTTTTATTACACATCTGATAATGGGCGTTCTTGGTTGCGCGGACGACCGAGTACGTTGCGTTTTACGGAAAACGCGGGCAGCTATGTGTTGTCGCAGAAGGAACGTGGGATGCGTTATATGGTTGGGGATAGCACTTTATTGAGTCTAAAAAATATTCAGTATGATGATAATACGAACTTTCCAAATGTGCTGAATTATTATTATACGACTGCTTTTTTTCAGAATAAGTATTATGTGAATGCTGATAGGAAATTATTTTACAACAATACGGTTCCTGCTGAATAATTGCTCCATTGTTTTATGATTATATTGTTATTACTTGCTTAGTTAAAATATTATTAATCAATACTTTAACTAAGCAAGTAAATTATAATGTGATTTTATAAATCATGATTTAACTTATCTATTCAACCTGTCACAAATTAGCTATTAAAAAATGATTTCCCAAAAATGCCTCAATCATTTTTGCGGCGGACATACTCAATACTAAAATTTTATCCAATAAATAGAAAACTAAAAGGGTTTCGGAAGGTGGATTTCGGATTTCGGAATGTTGTAATACGACTGTTCGGAGGAATGTTGTAATACGACTGTTCGGAATCGTATCACAACATTCCAAAATCCGAAATCCACCTTCCGAAATCCAACGATATAGCACAACCGATAACTTACACAAAAGTGTAAAATGCAAAACTCAAATGATGACTTTTTATTTGCTCCCACATCCGCACAAAGCGTTGATTTTCAGCATTTTAGCATTGGGATGGATGTCTCAAAACCTTCATGCTCAGATTGCATGTCCTACAATTATGCCGCGTTCGATGCCATTGAGTATCTGTTCGCAAGCGGATTCGTTGAGCTTCGTTTATACGAATAACAACCAAAATCAACGCGTTGGCACGGCAAAAGCAACGATTGAATTGCCTTACGGAACGAAAATTCGGTATCGTGTAGGTTCTGTCAAAGGCACCAGTAGCGCGGGTTCGGTCACTGAAAACAATGTTGCCGACCTTAATAAACCGATTTTTACCATTCCGATTCCCAATTATTTGGAAGGCGTAACCGTTACGTTCGCCGTAGATGTTTCCTGCGAAGCATTGGATCTGGCACGAGCCACCTTACCCAAGATGAAAATCACGATGGATTACACAGGGTCGTTCAATCCTGCGGTGAGTCCCTTGACGGAGGTTTCAGAAAGTGAACCGTTCAATATTCAAAGTGCGATTTTAGCTATTGCGCCTGATATGAATGCGCGCTCGCTAACCAAAGATAGTCCGTTTAATCGCTGTTTTGTAATACAAAATACGGGTTTTGGCTCTGTTGACAAAATTTATTTGTATGATACAACGGCGGTTGGTGCGAATTTCGTAAGCGCGACCGCAGGTGGTTCTGTCGCAACCGTCGTTTCCAACACCAATATTACATGGAATGGTGTACCTGCAACGGTTACAAAATTCGTCCTTTCGGGTGCGGCCTTGGGCAGCGACGGCATTTTAACCCCCAATGAAACCGTTAATTTCTGCGAAAGCATGATTTTACAAGCCTGCGGTAGTTTCAAAACGAGTTTTCGAGTAGAATATAAATGTACCGAAAATGGTGTACCCTGTTCGGTCGCAACGGGCAATACGACGATTGACACCGACCCTGGAACGCCGATTGTTAAAGGGCGGATTTTGTCTTATGAGAAACCAAATGGTTGTACATCGCGTCACGTGCGGATGAGTTTCCGAAATGACGGCGTGAGCGCGGGTGCAAATACGGCGCAAGCCATTGACATTGAATTACTTATGGGATTTGAAAAGGATAGTAGCATTGTATTTGCAACGGATATTCCTTTGCAAAATTTTACATTAAATGGACGAACCGTAACTGCTACAAATAGTTATGGCAAATATACGCTTGATTTAAGCCAATTTTCAACCGACCCTGACGGCGCGGGTGGATTAGCTGATTTGGATGGAGATGGTGAATTTGATGATTTGGCATTGGGCGATAGTTTAGTGATTGAATTGGATTACAAGCCTTTATACTTTACGGTTTGTAACGATGGGTTTCGGTCAAGACAGTTTTTAGGTAATGCGAGTCATAATAACAAATGTTTAAATCGAGAATACGCCTATAATGATAGATTTTTTATGTTTCGCAATATTCTGTTGAACCCCGCAACACAGGATAATCCAGAACCGATTTTCAATAGTTATCCTGTAAGTGCGTATTTTTACTATCGGTACAAACGCGATATTCAAGGCTACGATTTGACAGGCGCGACAGGTGTTTTCAAAATCTCTTTATCAACCAATGTTTTCACCTATAATACAACCGTTTATTGGAATGGTGTGCCGTTGACAGGCACAATTGTCGGCGATACGATGACGGTTGTTGTGTCAAATGCAGCAAATTATTTAGATGGATGGTTGGGTGTCTTGGCGACAAACTTCTGTCCAACTTTGACCGATAGGGGAAAACCATTTGTGGTCAATTTTGAAATCACTTATGGCGGTTGTGGTGGTGTGACGAAGGAAAAGCCACATTGTCCGCGTCCGCTTGCGTATTCGGGCGTATGGGGCTGCGGTTCCTTTTGTTACATTTATGACCCCAATTACGCGAGTTTTACCCGATATACCGCAGGTTTCACCGATGGAACCGAGACGACTCCCCAATTAAATGATTTAACGCGCTTGATGCCAGGCGATATAATTGAGTCAAAAGGACGGATTTACACTGATTTTCCTGCTTACGATTGGAATACAAGCAATGCCCGACCTTGGTTTGCGTATAATATGTATGCTTTTTCGCCTGGCGGGAATGGAAGTGGTACATATCCGACGTTGCAAGAAGTGATTACGTATGGCAATATATTTCAATTTACGAACGCAGGCATGACTTACATCAATAGAGGAAGTGGTGCGGTTTATAGTTGCAGCGTTAATGCAGCCAACAATGACGGCAATGCAGCAAGAGCATCTGCGACTATTTATAATGAAGTGCTCATGCCTGGATGGAAAGCCCTTTATCCTCATTATATTACGGAAAATCGGCGCGATACCGTTATTAATAACGTCCATTATTCGCTTTATGAATCGAATGGTGAAACCTTTGTATATAAAGTAAGTTATTATGTCGGTCCTTATGCGAGTTGTGGTTGGTCAGGGATTGATTGGCGTGACCCATTTGACCTTTATATTGCAGCTTATTTCAGTTTGAACCCCTATTTTAAAAATAAATATGGCAAAATCTGGTATAAAAATCCGCATGACAATTATGCGGATTATACAGCGTCTTCTACCAATATGCAGATTTATGGCTATATCCTTGACCCGAACAATCCTGTACAACAATATCGGAATTTATATCCGTCGGGTGGCGGTAGTTTTGGGATTTGCGGTTGGAAACATCCTGTTTTTTCCATTGTGAACCCTGAGCCGCACCTTGATAAGCCTAAAAAAAGCTATTCGACGCAATGTACAACCGTGATAGAGCATGAAGCAGGTTATGACGCGCTTGTAGGCGATATGTTTGCATCAGAACACCGTGCGCCTTGGCGTGTGGATTCGTTGACCGTTCAAATTCCAGCAGGGTATCGCGTGAAAACAGGTACGGCGCAACTTTTTTATGAGCAAAATGGCGTTGGCACTTATATGTCTATCGCAAATCCAGCATCCGTCACAGGAACTGCCCATTTTATCAATAATGGCACTTGGAAATGGACGGATGATGCTTCAGGATTCCGAACAGGTTATAAGATTCGGTATGAAATCGAACAAATCGCGGGTGCGACAGGTGTTGTGAACCAAATGCCTTATGTATTTGCAATGACAAGTCATAATCCTGCAACGCCCAATTATCGTTTTCGATTGCTTGACACCTTTACAGTGAGTGATAAAATCCCTGTTTTTTCAACTTCAACCTATGATGCAACGGTTGATAACAAACATTGCACGCCCAATCGAACCATTGATTTCAAATTTGTGAACGGTGGAGATGCGCCGATGTTGAATTCATACATTGCATTTGAAGGCAATGCGGGTGTTACGATTGATAGTATTGTCAATATTACAATAGGTAGTCCATTGATTTCCAATGATTTAAAAGCACAACCCGTTGTTTCGCAAGTAGCTTATAATACGACAAGTCGTTTTGCTAAAATCGGTACATTAGTTGGCGACCAAATTGCCGTTTATCGGGTTTATTACAAAAGTTCGACTTGTGGGAAAGATAGTATTAAAGGTTATTTGGATTGGGGCTGTACATATCCTGCAAACAGTCAACCGAATGTGGCAAGTCCGACGATTCAAACTGCAACAGCGCGTATTTCGTTGAGCCAACCTGGATTACAAGCGGCTTTGATTTACAACAATACGGAGATAACGCTTTGTGACGACGTGACTTATGAATTTGAATTTAAAAATACACAACTTTCGGATGCGTATAATGTGAATCTAAAAGCGATGTTACCGCCAGGGATGCGCTATATTGCGAGCAGTGCCAAATTCAAATCGCCCGCAGGTGCAGGGACGTATGCGAATTTTTCAGCAGGCAATATCACGGTTGTGAATGCAGGAACGAGTGATTCCTTAGTGTTGAAATTAGGTCAATTTGACTCGCCGACGAATCTTTGCGGGTTGAAAACGGCTGCGGATACCGCCAATTCTAAAATTAGAGTCCAATTTAAAGCAAATTATACCACTTGTCCGCCGCCGATGGCAACTCGGACGGCGAAATTTTACACTTCCGCAACCAATTTTTGTAAAGATACGACCTTGCAATATAATATTGTATCCAAACCGATTCATTTCACAGATGAAGACCCGCAAGTGCGCAATTCGCTCGCGTGTACGGTGGTGACGATGCCAACGATTAACGGCAGTTCTGCGTCTGCGCAAAACTTGACATGTACCTTTAAAGTTAAAAATGAAGGTTCGGGCGGCACGACGATTGGCAAAGATTCGATTCAAATCAATCTCCCAAAAGGACTTACATATAGCAGTACGGCAAATGTGAGTGGTTTAGTGATTCCAACATCGCCACGTATCATCAATAATCCAAATGGACAAACGTTGATGTATTTGTTACCTGCGGGCATGACTATTGGGGCAGAAACGCAATTTAATTTGGTGGTGACGACCGACCCCGCCCAATTCAATGGGCGTTGTAACTTGAATGTGCCAATTGCAATGCGTTCTTTGTCGTATCAAAGCCCGATTTGTGCTGCTAAAAACCTAACTTGTGATGGGGCGAATAGTGGTTGCGAAATTCAAGGTAGTGCGTTTGATGATGCGAATATATTTTGTTGTCCTGTGATTTGTTTGCCAGTAGTGGCACGGCGCAATTAAGTTTTTGACTGGTCATTCCTTCGGAATGACCAGTTTAAAGGGTTCAAACAATTGATTTTCAATTGTTTGAACCCTTTAAACTGGTCATTCCGAAGGAACCTAAGTCAAATCTTCACCTTCCCATTTCGCAATGACGACGGTTGCCAAACAGTTACCGAGCATATTCGTTCCTGTCCGAACCATGTCCATCAACACATCTACGCCCAAAATCAAGTAAATTGGCCACTCAGGAATGCCAAATTGTCCAATCGTCCCCATCAAAATAATCAAAGACGCTCGCGCAACACCCGCAATCCCTTTACTTGTAATCAATAAAGTCCCCAAAAGCGTCAATTGTTCTGCCCAATGCAACGCAACGCTATGATCAGTCGCTTGCGCAACGAAGATTGCCGCGCACGACAAATACAAAGTCGAGCCATCCAAATTGAAACTCATCCCTGTCGGCAACACAAAGGCAACGACGCGTCTCGAAACGCCATATTTTTCCATTGCTTCCATCGCAGGTGCGAGCGCGGCTTCACTCGAAGCGGTGCTAAACGCAATCGAAACGGGTGTTTTCGCCGCATTCCAGAATCGAGCAACCCCAATTTTAAACCACCACATGATTCCACCAAATACTATAATGACAAAACCGATTAATGCACCATATAAGGTTCCAATAAGTTTTAACATCGGAATAAAAACATCCGCACCCATCACCGCGACCGCAGAAGCCATCGCGCCCGCAACGCCAAACGGTGCAACATACATGACAATATTCGTGAATTTGAACATCACGGCTGCCAAACTTTCACAAAACTGAACCATTCGGACTTTATGTTCACCACCTGCCATATTGATGCCGAGCGCGAACAAAATACTGAAAATCACTACTTGTAAAACTTGATTTTCAGCAATGGATTTGGCAATATTTTCGGGGAAAATATGCGCTAAAATGTCTTTCCAATCCTGTTTTGGTGGTTTATCGGCAGTGATTTTCGCGTCCGCGATGCGTTTTTGAAGCGAATCAATGCCGCGTTGTACGATGGCAGGGCGTTCCGTTTCGGGAGCCGTTTCGTAAGCGAAAATAATTTTCTCCGTTTCGGCAACCATAGAAGGCGCAGCAACATCTTTCCAATCTTTTTTGACCGAAGCCGTTTTAGATTGAAATTTCATTGCTTTTTCGCGGTTGATACGCGGGTCATCACCTGCTTTGGTGATATTGATAGCTACCAAACCAAACACTAATGCCAACGATGTCACCACAATAAAGTATCCAAATGCCCGTGCGCCCATGCGTCCGATGCCTTCGCCATTGCCATGTCCCGCGATGCCGACAACCAACGTCGCAAATAAGAGTGGTGCAACAATGGTTTTAATGAGTTTTAAGAAAATTTTGCCCAAAATGTCTAAATCTTTGCCGACATCGGGCAAAAAGTAGCCAATCAATGCGCCAATCACTAAACTGGCGAGAATCCAAAAGGTTAAACTGCGATTCATATTCAAAACGATTAAGATTTTAAATTTAAAATTGATGTTGTAAAAGTATCGCTTTTTTGGAACAATCGTTACAAAAAATGATGAATGATAAAGGATGAGCTGCTTTTATTTGATGTAAGAATCTTGGTTTTTTATTAAAAAAGAAGCTAAATAAAATTTGGTTAGCAAAAAAAATTTTCAATGGTATTTAAATTAATTTTTAAAATTAAATATTGAAAAAAAAGATTTAAAAAGTGATTTTTGTTTTGATGCTGTTTTGACGCAATTATCAAAATAAAGTTTTGCAAAAATCGTTCAAAAACCGATCCCCGATCGGCTTTTGAACAATTTTTGCAAAATAAAAAAGTTATTAAACTGCGGTTCACCTATTTTTATATGGTATAATTCAATTCAAGTGTTCTAATGAAAGTTTTTGAAGCATTTTTGCATGCTTGCAGCGGTCATCAAATCGGCTTTAAATAATGAATGATGAATTCATCAATCATCATTTATAATTCATCATTACTTAATATTTGTCAAAAAAAAATTTTTAAAACAATTAGGATAATTCAACGATAAGTTTCAATTTGCCGCCGATTTCAATTAACATTCATCAATCATCATTTATTATTAACCATACTCCGATGAAAATAACTTTTTCAACGATTATTTTAAGCGGAAGTATCTTGTTAAGTGGCTGCGGCAGCAGTTTACGCTTGACGGATGCCGCACAAATCGTCCCCAAAGAATCACAACGCGTCACGCGCATTGATTTGAAGAAAATTAATGGGAAATTGGATAAAAAAACGATTCAAGCTTTTCCATTATACAAGACGTTGCGCCAAGAGTTGGGTATGAACAAAGGTAAAAAAAATGCCTTTTCAACGATATTATTGGATGGAACGCGTTCGGGCGTTGACTTCAATCAACATGGTTACTGGGTGCAAGATAATGGTTATACCCATTTTTATTTTTTGTTGAGCAACCCCGCAGATTTTACGAAAATGATGCGCGAAGGCAGTGCGAACCAAAAGATTAATAAAACCAAAGGTGTACAATTCGTTGGAAATGATACCTTTATGGTTGCTTGGACAGGTAATGTGGGTGTAGTCAGCACACAATTAGGTAGCGGTTCGATGAGCAAAGCGTTGAACAAAATGTCTAAAAAAGTGCCTTACGATGTCGCACCAACTGAATCCAAAGCCGCTAAAAAAGCACCATTAGATCCAGTTGCATTTTTCAACATTAGTCCTACGCGTTCGGTATTGACGGATCCGAATTTTCAAAAAGCGATTCTGGGCAATCACGATATGGCGAGTTATTACAAATGGGGACAATCGTTTCAAAATCAAATGAGTAGTATTTCTGGCATGGGCGATGTGTTTGGTCAAAGCAGTTTGAATGATTTGACGATGACGAGTTATACGGATTTCTCAAATGGTCGCATGACGAGTCATGTAGATTACCAAGTACCCGATTCGTTGAAAAAGCAGCTAAATCAATTTTTTAAACCGCGTGTCAATACGGATTTTAGTCGTTATTTGAATCATCCCAATAATATTGTCAATTTTGCTATATCATTGAATACCAATGGTTTATTAGCGAAAATGGGCGATTATGACAACTTATTGCCATTGCCTGATTCGACGAAAGCGATGTTCAAAGAGGCGTTCAAATCTATGAATGGCGATATTTTATTTTCGATTCGGATGGATACGGCGGGCATTCACCCGATATTGGTGATGCCGAGCCAACAAAAAACAGTGGTTGAAAAGACATTGAAACAAATGTTGGCGAATAAACAATTGACCATTGATTCAATGGGTGTTTATACATTGGTGAAAAAAACGGATACTTTAAAGGCTATGTTCCCAAATGTTGCGCCGCCGACGGGTATGAATAAACCAGCCCCTATTCCAACCGAATCTACGGATAGTCAAGAAGTTACGCATGAGGATTCGATGTCAAATGATACTTTAAAGGTGCCTCAATTGGATGCGCTTGATAAGGACAAAACGCATTTGGATGGTGATAATGATAATGAGATGCCGCCGCCAAGTGCGGACATGCCTGCTCCTAATCCATTGAAAGGCAAAGGCGGTTTCAAAATGAACCGTTTGATGTGGCAAAATGATATGTTGATTATGACAGATTCGATTTCGATTGAAATCATGCGCAAAACGCCCGAAAAAGCATACACAGCTACGGAAAGCACGACTGAATTGGCAAAATCTGCTTTTGGATTTCATTTAAATTTGGATGCGGCGATGAATTCGGGTTATCCTGCGATTATGTTGGTTCGGATGATGGTTCCAGAGTTGCCGATGACGAATCTGCGCATGAATTTTAAAGACGGAATGTCAGAAACGGTGATTACAACTGCCAAAAATGGTGAAAATGTATTAATGACGTGGTTGGGATTTGTGAATCAAATAGGTGGATTTTTGGGCGGCATGTTGAAAGGCAAAGACGCACCACCTGCTGAACAATACGATGATGAGAAAAAATAAATTATTTCCAATTTTAGGCAATCGGCTGGATCCATCGGATTATTGCCGATTGTCTTTGAGCGTTCATGATACGGATTGGGTTGATTTTGAGGTAGAAACGTATGATGGTTTAAATGATTATGTTGAATGGACGCGCCAAAAGCATCGTGCGCAAGTGGCGTATGGCGGCTACGGCGAACATCGAGCCATTTATAAACCAAGCCTTCATTTCAATGCGGCACATCGTTGCATTCATCTTGGGATTGATTTGTGGGCGGCTGCGGGTACGCCCGTATTCGCCCCATGCGATAGCAAAATTCATAGCTTTCGGTTTAATAATGCTCATTTGGATTACGGTGCGACCATTATTTTGGAACATCATTCTGAGTGGATGCCAAGTCGTTATACATTATTTGGTCATTTGAGCCTTGCATCTTTAGAAAATTTGGTTGCGGGGATGCCAATTGAAATGGGACAATGTTTTGCTTGGTTGGGCGAACGGTCTGAAAATGGTGGTTGGTCACCGCATTTACATTTGCAAAGTATTCGAGATATGGGCGATTGGTGGGGCGATTATCCTGGTGTTGCGACGCAGGCGGAAGCAGGCAAATATTTGGAGAATTGTCCTTCGCCGAATGCGTTATGTTTTTGAAAAGAGACCCGAATTGGACGCATTTTCACGAATGATGACACTGCTTTTGTGCAAATGCGTCCAATTCGGGTCTCTTTTCAAAGGACTGCCAAATAAGTTTCCACATCTTCCAAATTTAGAATCACGGAGCCAGAAATACCGCGCTTTTGTGCCGTAAAACAAACGCCAATAAAAACAATTTGTTTGTTTTGCAAAAAATATAAAGCTGCATAGCGATTGTCCCAAATTTGTTGAATGGCATCTTTGGGTTTGCGCCCTTTTTTGAATTCAAACAAATAAAGATGCGTATTGGTTTCCACAACTGCATCTATACGTCCCTCTGACGAAAGCATTTCAACCCGCATTTGAATCGCTAAAATGTTGAAAATCAAATAGATAACGGCATGATAAAAATTTTCACTCACTTGTCGTTGCACAATCGTTACATTTCCTTTTTTATCTTTACGCTCTACATCTTCCAAAAAAAACGAATAAGGCAATATTTTAAACATTTTGGTTAAAATATTAATGACTTCTTGTAGCTTATTTTCTTTCAATGACAGATGAAGGTTATACACGGTGTCGCCAAATTCGGTATCAAACCAAAAATTATCAAATATAATATCTTCAAAATCTTGGGTGCCAATGGGGTAATTTCGAGATATGATAGCTCATTTTTGGTTTGAAAAAAGGTTTTCATCATAAGATTTGCAAAGATAGTGTTTTAGATGGAATGAATCCTCTTTTTCGCCCCATTTGCAAACATATAGGAATATAGCAGACATAGAATATTGATTATCAACACGCTATGTCTGCTATGTTCCGATGCGTTTGCAACTATGTCAACTATGTTCCGATGCGTTTGCAACTAATCAATTTTAACAGGTTCATATTTCATAGACAAATTAGTACGCGCTTTTTCGACTGCTTCTTGATATTTTGCCCAATCCTTTACAAAAAATTGGTTCACTTTTTCCAAAATCGGACGCGCTTTTTGACGCACCGCTTCCACTGCATACAACGCATTTTGGGTCGGTTTACCTGGCGCAGAACCCAAATATTGCATCGGTTCAAACATCATATTGCCCAAAACGCTCGGATTCCGACTAATTCCCTTAACATCTTTCGGTTCAAGAAACAATTTCATCAACGTCGAAATACTATCACGCATTGTTTTGCCTTGTTTTGCAATCGCCGTTTTGACGGAATCTGGCGCGTTACCAATGCCAATTTCGGCATTACCGACCCATTTATCTGCTTCTTTGAGCGCGTTCCAAGATTTCGTAATCTTCTCAATCATCTTCATATAATCATTTTGCGCATCTATTTTCGCTTGAATATCAACGAGTGAACGGTCAGAACGTGGGTCAAGTTTAACCGTAATCCAAGTTGAATCTTTTTCCTTGCCATAAAAACCAATCACTTTATAACGACCAGGCAAAACACCAGGCGCACTTGGTTCTTCCTCTTTTTTCGGCTCGTCATAACTTGGAAAGTTAATACCTTTTCGATTCAAACCCCACCGAATTCGATTCATATTACTATCCAAAGGCATACGCATTGTGCGAATCGTATCACCCGATTCCGAAACAAATTGTAATTTAAGTTTGTCATCTTTCTTATAACCACCATTCCAAATCGAAAACATCGCTTGCGGCGACTTATTTTGACCTTCATAAATCGCATCTGCATTAAAACGCTCGCCGTCGGTTGAACGCATTGTTACTTGATAGGCATCCGCAGGGTCAAATATTTTAAACTTTTTATTTAAAACATCCCCTTTTGAGCGCGTAATTGCCCGCAACGAACGAATATCATCCAAAATCCAAAGCGAACGACCAAAAGTTGCAATCACCAAATCGCCATCACGCGGATGAATTTTCATATCCGCAACAGGCACGGCTGGAAAATCTTGATTCCATTTTGTCCAATTTTTGCCATGATTGATGCTCACGTACAAACCGTAATCCGTCCCCAAAAACAACAAATCAGGCTCCACCAAATCTTGAACGATGCTCAAACAAAAACCATTCACTTGACGTTCATCTGCAATACGATTCCAAGTTTTTCCATAATCAGTTGTGTGATAAGTGTATGGTTTCCAATCATTTAGCCGATAATTGTTCACAATCACAAACGCTTCACCTGCATGATGTGGCGACACTTCAATTTGCGGAATCCAAGCAAATTTCGGGCAAGACGGCAAAAATGCAGTCATATTATTCCAAGTTTTGCCTCCATCTCGCGTGAGTTGCAAGTTGCCATCATCCGTTCCAACCCAAATCACATTCACCTCTTTCGGCGAAGGCGCAATCGCCAAAATCGTACAATGATTTTCTGCATTGGTCGCGTCTAAGGTCAAACCGCCACTTTTTTCAGGATGCTGTTTAGCGGTATCATTTGTCGTCAAATCGGGCGAAATAATATCCCAAGTTTGACCATAATCCGAACTTTTATGCACATATTGAGAACCGTAATATATAACTTCATCTTTTACAGGGTCTTGTGCCAAAGCCGCATTCCAATTGTAACGCAATTTCTCCCCTTTCGGATGCGCAGGACGAATCAATTGAGAAGCCCCTGTTTTTCTATCCACATAAGAAAGATAGCCACCTTGCGACATGCCAAACAAATATCGTGGATTATCGCGGCGCGGCATCGCATCAAAACCGTCTCCAAACAGCACTTCTTGCCAATCGGCATTCCGAATCCCGCCCGATTTCCAAACCGCCGACGGTCCGACCCAAGTGCCATTATCCTGCAAACCGCCGTATATATTATAAGGTGTCTCATTGTCAACATTGATATGATAAAACTGTCCCAACGGCAAATTTTGACAAAATTGCCAACTCGCACCCATATCATGAGAGATATTTACGCCGCCATCATTGCCATCAATCATGTAATTTGGGTTTTCGGGATGAATCCAAAACGCATGATGATCGGGATGAACGCTTTCATACGTCATAAACAAACGCCAAGTTTTGCCACCATCATCACTCCGCGAACCCATTGAATAAATATTAAATAACCGATTTTCATTTTGCGGATCCACATACATTTCCGCATAATAAAACGGTCTATCGCCATTTTGCCCAACTTTATTCCATTTTGTACCGCCATCGTCACTTCTGTAAATCGCGTTTTCTTTTGCTTCGACGATTGCGTAAACAACATTTGGTTTAGAACGGGAAATGGCAATACCACATCTGCCGATGTCGCCCGCAGGTAAACCATCTTTTTCACCTTTTTTTTCCCAAGTTTCACCGCCGTCATGCGTCACGTAAATGCCCGAACCTTTGCCGCCCGAAGTAAACGTCCAAGGTTTGCGCTCATATTCCCACATCGCAGCAATCATTTTATTCGGATTTTGCGGGTCTTGAACCAAATCCGCACAACCTGTTAAATCATTGACTTTCAATACATTAGACCACGTTTTACCACCATCTTTGGTTTGAAAAACGCCGCGTTCAGGATTCGCGCCCCAAGACGAACCTAATGCCGCAACCGTAACAATTAATGGATTTTTAGCATTGACGACAATGCGATGAATGGTTTTGGTGTTTTTCAAACCCATGCACATCCAATTTTTGCCACCATCTAATGATTTATAGATGCCTTCGCCGAAATTTTGAGAATTGCGCGGGTTGCCTTCGCCCGTCCCTGCCCAAATTTCGGAAGGATTGTGTGGGCTGACCGCAATTGCGCCAATAGATTGTAAAGGTTGTTTGTCGAAAATCGGCTCCCAGCGAATTCCACCTGACGCAGATTTCCAAACGCCGCCCGAAGCCGCACCGATATAAATAATATCGTTTTTCAAATCCACATCAATCGCGGTCACGCGCCCCGACATACCTGCGGGCCCGATATTACGCAATTTCAAACCTGTAAGTTGTTGAGTAGTAATTGTTTGAGCTATTGTAGCTGTTGCAATGCCAAGCAACATTGCTTGGATGAGGAATGTTAATTTCATGCTTCGTTTTTTAACGATGAAAAAAAAGAAGCGTAAAATTACTTTTTTTCACCACAAAAACAAAGGAAATAATTGTACAAAATTATAAAACGGGACACGAATTGGACGAATTTTCACGAAAGTGCGTATTAACATTCGTGAGAATTCGTCCAATTCGTGTCCCCTTTTGAAAACTTTAGTTTTATTCTATTTTTTCCACTCAATATGTCCATTAATCTTGTGCTTATCAAATACATCAAGGATTTCAATACAAAATTGTTGTAAATTAAGGTCATCTTGACTTTTCGCTACTGCTTGAAGGCTAAGAAACATTTTTTTACCAGAATCTGTTTGTTTAGAAACTTTTTTCATAACATGGTGCTTTGAACATAATGTCTGCCCATTTTCGATGATTGTTTTTCCACCAAAATCCGTTGCTTGGATAAAATCAGCATAAAGTTTTACCCCTTCATGAATACCATTTCCACAAATGACGCATTGATGCCCGTCGCGTTCAAAAATGATGCGTTTTTGAGCAGGCGTAAAATGTTGTAGTTGATTAAGTTCTTTTTTCATATTAATTATTTTACTTTCAAATCATATTTTGATTAATAGTTTTAAATCATCTATAAACTTATCAAAAGTTTTTACTTTATCACTTTCTTGAATATCATTTTCATTCAAAACATAACAACCATCTGTATCCATTTCAACAATCGCTCTGCCTTTTTTTGCAGGTTTTCGTATCGTTAAAGTACCATCTTCATCAGGTGTAATAAAAAAAACTTTAATATGTTTGGTCACTTTATCGGAGAGCAGCTTCATTTTCCAGTAACCTGTTTGAGCAATTCTTTCGCGTAAAGTTACCTTACTAGACAAAACAGCAACAATTCTACAAGTTTTTGGTTCATAAATAACCATATCAACATCTGGTAATTGTCCTCCAAACTCACCAAAATCAACCAGCAGATTACGTTTGACTTGACTTAACTCGGCTGATAAATTGCTACTTACAGTACGTTCTAATGAATTACCATTGACAATAATTAATCCTAAACCTTTTACTTCGTCTTGAATGATATATTCAATCAGTTTTTCAAGATTTTTACCTTTAAATGCTCGCCATGATTGCTCATGATCGGGTTGTTTACCAGCTTCAATTGTTTTTTGAGCGGCTTTGCTCGAAAGGAAAAATTGTTTATGTTTGGATTTTGCTTCTGCGAGCAATTTTGAAATTTGCTTATAAGTACTTTTACCGAATTGTATTTTTTTCGCTTCATACAATTCTACTAAATCATTGAATGTCATATTTTTTCAGCTATTAAAATGTATTCTTTTGGATACGCCAATATATCCGTATTGGCAGTTTTTGCAAACCTTCCAGTTTCCTTATCGCGTGTAGAAGGTAACATTTTAGAAGGAATTTCTCGACAAATCACATCATAAATCTTAAAACCAATGCTTTCTAACTGTTCAGCGAATACTTCGGCATTTAAAATCTCAACCTCTTGAAATTTTGTATTGCCAATGACCATACAAATTTTGCCGCCCACTTTTAAAACGCGCTTCATCTCTTGAAATGCTTCTAACATATCTGCAAAATAGGTTTCAACCTCTTTTGCTTTTTTGTTTTTTAAACGATGAATCGTTTCATTAGCCAAATCACTTTTTAAGTCTATTTTTTCAGTACGTTCCTTAAAGGATGAGCCAATAAATTTTTTTCTAAAAGCCGTTAATTCGTCTAAATGCCCTAACCATAGCAAAGGCAATTGATGTAAATCAGCATATTCATAACTTGTCACATAGGGCGGACTCGTAACAATGAGTTGCGCTTTTTCTGTTGCACAAGGAAGTTGTCTTGCATCATCGCATGCTATAACTCGTTGATTATCAATATTTTGTTTTATATTTAAAGCAACCATTTTTTCAAAAGTTGCTTGTCTTTTCAACATTTTTTTTGCATGATATAGGAATTGAGTCATTGGCTCAATGTCCATTTTATTCAAATCTCTGGTAGGTTTAATACTTTTTTGTAACCAAATCGAACATGATTTAAGAATTTGCGCGAAAGTAACTAAATAAAAATCCTTTATGTCAATTTGCTTAATCGCTAAAATTCGGTGCAATATAATTCCTAATTTTTGTTTTTGCGCTGTTTTGAACCAGTAATCTATTCTCTCATGTTTTGGAACAATAGATGCTGCTCTTTCCCAAAAATAATTGAATTGACCATTCAAACTCCCTTTTAAATATTGTTCAATTTCATTCAACTCAATTAACAATTCCATTGAATTTAATGGAGTTGTTTTAACTTTTGCGACTAAATAAGCAATTTCATTGATATCTGTCCCAATGCCAATTCGTTGATTTACAATACTTTCTACAATAGTTGTCCCGCTACCCATAAAAGGGTCAATCACAATATCGCCTTTTTTGCTATATTGTTTTATGAGTCTTTCGGCTAATTGAGGAATAAATTTAGCAGGATACGTATAATACCCATGCGTAATGTAACTTGTATCTGTTATCGTTTTGTCATCAAACGACCAAGTTTTCTCAATTTCGATTTGCGTAAAATCGTATTTTGTAGCTACCATGATGCGTATTTTTTTGCAAAAATAATTATTTCACCGATATTTTTAAAATTATACCTTCACTAAAATCTTCTCTAAATCATACGCCTCTGATTCTTCCCAAGTCATCATCGCATTAATAAATTTAATTTTTGAAAAATTTTGAATATCACTTTTCAAAATATCACGCGGTTTAATGATTTCCCTATCCAACAAAAAAGCGCGTCGCGTCCCAAGCAACAACGGTGTTGCAGGTGTCAGCCATTTCAAACCATTCCATAACGCGATATTCGTATAGGTTGTGTCTGTTAAAAGTCCTTTTTGAATAATAATCGCTTCATCCGCTTTGGCGCGCACTTGCAAAGCCTCTAAAGCACTTCTATCGGCAAACTTTAAATCATATTTTAATTTATCATCTTCTATAAGTGCAACAGAACCAATTGTTTTTATTGAATACGGCATAAATTCAATCTGTTCAATTTCGCGCTGATACAACACGCGGCAGCGCACAATCGGCGTAGTTGCTAAACCATTTTGTTTTAAACACGCTTTTTCAAACGCTATTTTAATCATTTTATCAACGCTTTGCAACGGATGTTTATGCCGCCACACGCGTTTCCGTGCGGTGTGCATGCGCGTCAGGTGGTATGTCAAAAGCGGTAATTCACCGTTTTCCATCCGTATCGTCTCGAGTAATTGCAATTGGGACATATATTTTGTCAATTAATTCTTGATATTCGGCAGCCGCATGACTGAAAACAGTAATACCACCGCCGCTTTTAAATACTTTTTGTTTCTTATTTTGCTCAATAAAACGAATCATTACGCCACTATCCACTTGTTTCCCATCAAAAATACCCACAATTCCTGTATAAAAACCACGTTCATAACCTTCTGCCGCCTGAATGATTTCAATCGTTTTCGCTTTCGGCGCACCTGTGATAGAACCTGCGGGCAGTAAGGTCAAAAAAATATCACCTAATTGTTTTTTCCAATCCGAAGGCAAAAAACCAGAGATTTTGGAGCTAACTTGCAAGAATTCTGCCCCTAATTGGGTTTTAATAATGTCAATATATCGAAAACGCTCTACTTTAATGCCTTTTGCGACTTGATTCAGATCATTCCGAATCAAATCAACAATCGTAAAATGCTCAGCTTTTTCCTTTTCATCATTCAAAATGAGGTGTTTCGCGTTCGGAATCGCGGCATCAATCGTCCCTTTCATCGGAAAAGAACTAATTTTTCCCGTCTCCTCAATCCGAACAAACGATTCAGGCGAAAAAACCGTGAAATCATTTTTAAACAACAATTTGTATTTAGCGCGACTATATTGAAAAATCGTTTTCAACGAAAGATTGGTATCAATCAATGTTGGGAATGTCAAATTGGTTAAAAAAGAATTACCATATCTTAATTCGTCTTGAACCTGTTGAAAGGCGCGCTCATATCGCGCCCATGCGATGGGTTGTTTTTGAAAACGAATGGGTTTTGAAAAAATAGATTTAAATTTGTCATAATTCGTAAAACCTTGAATATCATAGAAAATTTGATGTTTTGCCGCGTCTTCCAGAGGCAAAACGACGGATTCGGTTTGATTGAAATTGATAATGAATAAAAAAGGCACTTCATTAAAACCCAATTCATTCATTCGAGCAATAGTTTGATGACGATTCAATAGCATATTTTATGGGTACGAAAAGAGTGCAAAGGAACAAAAAAAAAATGGTATCTTTGATATAAATTGACATAAATTATCTCCCTATCGCTTTACGCCCAATATAAATAGAGAAATATTTCGCCCAAAAGGGGATAGCGCGCGAAAAGTTGAAGGTTGGAAATCAGAATTAATTTGAAATTTTATTATGTATGTTTAATGTTATATAATATCTATCGAACATTCATTGAAAACTACCGTAATATGGGTACATTGGTTTGGTCAAGGGGGCTAAAATCATGTCACAAATTCGGCAATCTGCTCATCCGAATTTGTTAAATTTCAATTGCAACACACATTTTTTCCATTATTTTCCAGCAAATAAACCATCCGTTAAAAACTAAGCACACTTTTTGTGTGGTGGTTTTTACATGAGATGCTTTTATTATTTTTCCTGTTTTGGTTTTAATGCAAGATTTTCAACTTTTTATAGGGACAATCGTTCCCAAATCTAAAAAAAAGAGTAATTTCGTGTAGCAAAAAGTTGAGACTATCTGTGAACACCCATTTTTTAAATGCAAAATGGATTAATATAATTTTTTTTATACGTTTTAGAAACTTATACAGGTCTCTTGGACGCGCTTTTGTTTTAAATTCGGCTCAACAAAATGAATATAGAAATCGTTTTTTTTAAAATTAAAACAGACCATCGCACCAGCGCAATACTATGATTTACTGCCCTAAATGTCAAACGCAACTCGTCGAGAGTGCAAATTACTGTCACCATTGCGGCAATCGAGTGGATAATGCAGTGTCATTCTGCCCGAAGTGTCAAAAACGCAATCCTGCGGATACATCCCGTTGTTACAACTGTGATAATCCGCTTAAAACATTGGATTTGGACGATTTAAATATGCCACGTCCTTATTCTATGTTAACGTTGAATGATGCGGATATCTTGGAAGATGAATTGAAATCTATGTTTTTTAGGGTGCTGCGGGAACAAATTGACCCGCTCAATCCTGAAAAATATACGCAGTATTTAGAAATGTTTTATACGAAGAATTTCAATAAAACAGTGGATCGGCGTACTCAACAGTTAGCAGAACAGACTGTGGAAAATTCGGTTAAAAGCAATCATTTGGAGATTACGAGAGTTGAGAAAAATTTGGAATATGATATGGAAGGCTTGGCGCAATACCATATTATTCATAATTGTTCTGAATTATTGTCGTTCAAGTTGCCTAAACAAATTTTGAAATATGAACAGGCAAATTCTGCCAATATTGCTTCCAAAAAGGTGTCTTTGCGGGAGATGATTGCGGATTATTTGGATTTAGGGGGTGAAAGGTTGCGCGTGTATCACGATTTTATCAAAATGCCTGAACAAAAATTGAAAAATGCGACTTTAAGTTTTTTGCAGGCGGGTCGAAATGAAACGATTTTTTTTATAACGGATTTAAGTTTATTGGGAAATTGTCGAGATGGTTTTGCGATGACGGAATTTGGCATTTACTGGAAGCCGCCGATGGACAAACCAAAACGCATTTTTTATCATCAATTGCAGAAAATTGAACGAAAACGCAATTATTTGAGCATCAATGGTCACTTTTTCAACGTCAATCCGAGCATGAACGTGAAAATGATGATGCTTTTGAACAAATTGCGCCGTATTTATACTTAATTGCAAACACATAGAAGACATAGTGTCAGCACTATGTCTTCTATTCGCCATTCCAATTTATCTCCTGCAACCACTACGACAAACGATTTTAAATTGGTTCGTGTATTGAATTTGGGTGTATCTAAATAACCTTGCAATTGCACTTTGGCGGCGTTTAAAAGCGTGTCAATCGCTTTTTTGCCTCCTTTCGGTGCGTATTTCAATTCCATTGTGATTTCAAATTGCGTTTTTTGACCCCGAATCGTTTCCAAATACACATCCATATACATCCAATTGGTTTCGTATTCCGAATGGATATAATAAAAACGTTGCTGATGTAATAAGCTGATAATGATTGCTTTCAGCGTATTTTCATTGAAATGTGCTGCATCGCGGGTTGAAAAATACTTCAAAATTAATTTGACTTCTTCAAAAAAAGTTTTTGGATTACCTGTATCCGCCATTATTTTCAGACTGTCATTCACAGGTTTATTATCAAAAGTCAATGCGGCTTTTTCTAAAATGGATTGTAAGAAAAAATCGGCATACAGTTTTTTAATCACATAATTGGGAAATGAAAACCTGTAAGTTTCCAAATGTTCGCTTTGGATGGTTAAAAACCCCATATAAAACAAGAGACTTACTAAATCGCCTTGTGTAAAACCACGTTTAAAACTATATTGATCGGTCAACGTGGCGGAAACATTTCCTTTTTCTAATAAATCTCTTAACACGCCCAAATATTGTTCTGCGTTTCCTTGAATATTAAACAAATTTTGAATTTTGCTATAATCGGTAGCGATATTTGGGTCAAGCATGGTGTGCGGATAGGCATTTCGTTCCGCGTATTTCGCCGCAAAATAGAAAACCATGCTTGGATTATACAACCGCTTGTCCAAATCGGCACAAAATAAATAGCCATTATACCACAAGCGGAGATCCTTTAAGGTTTGAGGCAGCTGTGTTTGAGGGATTTGAAGCCCCACCAAAATAGATTCCACTTCGGATTGTTCAAAGCCGACCATTTGATGGAAGGTCTGTGACAAACTAATATTGGTGGAAATATTGAACCCACTTGTTAAACTATCCATTGTCACAGGCGAAACGCCCGTAATGAAAATGCGTTCCACGAGTCCCGTGCCTGTGTACATTTTCATCACCTCATAAAACGTCCGAACGTACCCATTTTGAGTGACAATATCCAAAAAATAGGCATAATTAAACGCAATAAGTTGATTGGCAAAATGGTCATATTCGTCAATTAAAATATACACTTTTTGTTCGGAATCTTGTATAGAAACCCGATGAAGCAATGATTTAATCATTTCATTGGGCTTTTTTTGGCTTAAAATTTCTTTTTTATGTTCATTTGAAAAATATGTTTTATATTTTTCTATAAACTTTTCACAGCCTTTTAAAACATTGCTTAGAAAACCGTCATGCGTTTCTTGCTCTGTTTCCGTATTAATGCCACTAAAATCAAATCGGAGTACCGCGTATTTGTTGGCACGCCGTGTTAGGTTTTTGCCAATGTAAGTGTGCCCAAAAAGAGCATTCAATTCTTTTTGGTATTCCACACCATAATAATAATGGAGCGTCGAAATGAAAAGGCTTTTCCCAAAACGCGCGCCCTCTTCGTCGGCCCAGTCGACCAACCGCACCGTCAGCGGGGGCCTGCCGTGATACTGCGTGTTGAGCCGGCGCAGAATCTCCACGCCCGC
>JBEEMZ010000073.1:0-18971 GCA_041192405.1 Bacteroidota bacterium
GTTATCATGGCGCAAAGTTACACATTATTTTCAAAAGAACAACTTAATGTGTAATTTTGTTTAAAAATGTTCAATTATTTTAACTCTGTTACGAGCCCTTCTCTATGACAAAACAGGGTGAACGAAAAGTCGTTTTTAAAAAAATGCGCTATCTTTCAATGTTCCACGTGGAACATTTGTACTCTAAAGTTGTCAAGATGGCAACCTCGACAACTTTTTTTTTAAAAAAATGCGCTATCTTTCAATGTTCCACGTGGAACATTGTGCCACAAAGTTGTCAAGATTGTAACCCTATCCATTAGCCACAAAATAAAATTCGGTGCGTAGCACCCTAACATTGGTAGAAAAAAGATGAATAAACCCCTTTTAGAGGTGCGTAGCACCGTAACATTCATCGTTTGCTACTAATTGATTTTCAACTAATTGCAATTATTCATCATTATTTGCAAATGATTATTCAATATCATCCAACCACTGCACTTCAATTTTGGTATATTGGTCAAACGCCGTATGATGTTCATCATGCACCCCTTCTCGGTGCAATACATGATGCTCGCCTGTAATACGATGTGTGCATTCCAATTGAAATCTTTTAATTTGTCCGTGCACAATCGGAATCTGACACGTCGAAAACCTATTCAAAGTACCGCCCCAAGAGCTCATTTTCAATTCCAAATCCGCCAAATCGCGGCAAGCGATAATCGCGCTGAGATGAATCTTCTCTGTGTAATCATATAACAAATAATCACCTTCAATAGGGGTCGCAAACGGCAAATTTTTCTTGCGCGTCGCGTGATAAATGCCCAATTTATGCAAAATGCGTTTGAATTCGTTCCATCCACCTTCTTCAAAGGAAGGAATCACGGGCAAATCTTTATTCAAATGCTCATTTGGTTCGCCTTTGAAAACGACATTTTTTCTGAAATCTTCTTGTAAACCAATCGGGTCATGGTGATGCTGTTCTAAATCCCGATTCAGCATGTCTATTAGGTTTCCGAGCGAAATTGATGTCATAATGGCTGAATTTTTAATGATGAATGATGAATGATAAATATACAGGTTTCCGAAACTTGAAAGTTTCAGAAACCTACGCGAAATCCCTTCTAAATTTAAAAAATGCATTCAAATCATATTTGTTAATCTTATTTATGAACAACTTTAATGATGAATGATAAATTATTGAAAATCAATGATTTATCATTCATCATTCATCATTCTTAAGTACGCTTTTTCTTAATACTTTTCAAAAAGGCTTCCAATTCGGAGTCGCTATGATACAATACTTCACGCGGCTTGCTGCCTTCGTTTGGTCCGACAATGCCGAGTGCTTCCAATTGATCCATAATTCGACCCGCCCGATTGTAACCCAATTTCAATCGCCGTTGAATCATCGAAGTCGAACCATGTTGATTCTGCACCACAAGACGCGCCGCATCATCCAACATATCGTCCAAATCATCCAAAGCAAGTGTTGCTGCCCCGTGTTCCGTCTCTTCGCCTTTGAATTCGGGCAAGAAAAACGGTTTCGGATAACCTTGTTGTTGGTCAATGAAATCAATCACTTTTTCAACTTCAGGCGTGTCCACAAACGCGCATTGCAAGCGAACCACATCGCTCCCCGCAGATAACAACATATCTCCGCGCCCAATCAATTGATCCGCGCCGCCAGAATCCAAAATCGTCCGCGAATCTATCTTCGAAGTCACTTTGAACGCCAAACGCGCAGGGAAATTCGCCTTGATAACGCCTGTAATAATATTGACTGAAGGGCGTTGCGTCGCAATAATCAAGTGAATCCCAACCGCCCGCGCCAATTGCGCCAACCGACCAATCGGTAATTCAATTTCTTTGCCCGCCGTCATAATCAAATCCGCAAACTCATCAATCACCAACACAATAAATGGCAAATATGCATGTCCTTTTTCGGGATTCAGTTTACGCGCAACAAATTTCTCATTATACTCCTTAATATTTCGCGCCTGCGCCTTCTTCAACAAATCATACCGATTATCCATCTCAATACATAACGAATTTAACGTATGTACAACCTTCGCTGTATCCGTAATAATCGGTTCCATTTGGTCAGGCAAATACGCTAAAAAGTGATTTTCGATTTTGGCGTAAGGCGAAAGTTCCACTTTTTTAGGGTCAATCAACACCAATTTCAATTGTGAAGGATGCTTTTTATACAACAACGACATTAATATGGTGTTAATCCCAACCGATTTCCCTTGTCCCGTCGCGCCCGCAATCAATAAATGGGGCATTTTCGCCAAATCTACTACAAAAACTTCATCTTGAATGGTTTTGCCCAACGCAATCGGCAAATCCGCATCCGATTTACGGAATTTATCCGACATCAAGACCTCTCTCAACGAAACAATTTGTTTTTTCTTATTCGGCACTTCAATACCAACCGTTCCTTTACCAGGCATCGGCGCGATAATCCGAATCCCCAAAGCCGACAAACTTAACGCAATATCATCTTCCAAATTCTTAATCCGCGAAATGCGAACGCCCGCCGCAGGAATGATTTCGTATAAAGTCACGGTCGGACCAACCGTTGCGCGAATTTTGGTAATCTCAATCTTATAATTCAATAAAGTTTCAATAATTTGGTCTTTATTGTACTCCAACTCGGCGCGGTCAACTTCAATTTTGGCATCATCATAATTGTCCAACAACGTCAAAACAGGGCGTTCATACGCAGGTAAATCCGCCGTTGAGTCGTAAAGTGTGCCAATTCTGCCATATTCCTCATCCGACATGCCCGTAAAAGGCACTTGTGGTTGCTTCGGTTTCGTCATTTTGGCTGCGGGTGCTTCGATTTCCATCGGCGCACTGGCACTTGGAAGCGCGATTTCCAAAGCCGTCCCTTCACCCGCTTTCAAACTCGCAGGCTTCTCTTTTGGCGTACTGGAAAGTTGCAATTCAGCCTCAATTTTCGGTTTTTCACCTTCAACAGGCGGTTTTTCCAACGCAATTTTAGGCGTTTTCTCTGTTTTTTCCTTTGGCAGCGCGACCGTAGGTTGCTCTTTTTCGCCTAATGCGTCTTCCATGAAACCTTTTTCATTCGCTTTAATCGGTGCTAATGAAGTAGCAGGTTGTTTCTCATTTTTAGGCGTGAGCGAAGGCAATTTGCCATTACTTTTGGCATTTTCAGGCGCATTTTCCATATCGGCGGCGGTTCGATTCGCTTGTGCCGATTGAAATTTTTCATCACCCGTTCGGTAGCGACCATCCCAAATATTATAGAGAAAATCTTCCGCTTTCGACTTGTTGAAACCCGCAATATCAGGGTTGAAAGTCCAAATCACGAGTCCGACAAATGCAAAAATTGCTAATACCGCAACTCCAAATTTGCCGACAAAACCCGCCAACCAACTACTAATACTTAATCCAAAGGTGCCGCCCCAAGGGAATTGCGCGCCCCAAAGAGAAGACACGAATCCCAACAAAATAGAACCAGCAATCATCCATAAAACGCTGTTTCTGAACCGTTTAGAGTACCGTTCCGTCGGTATGTCATTGACGATGCCAATGCCGTACATACCCAACAAATACACAATAATAAACGAAGGCAATCCGAATAACCAATAAAAAAATAAATTGGAAACGATTGCCCCTAAACGACCCAACCAATTTTCCATTTGCTTATCGGAGACGAGCAAATCTATTGAAAATCGGTTCACCAAATCGCTATCATTTTCCCACGTAAACAAGTAGGATGTGAATGCGATGCACAGGTACAGCGCCAAGAACAATAAAAATATGCCTCGAAGTTTCTGCGGTCGAGGATCCTCAGTGGTTTTTTTTGCCATTGTTTTCTCTTGACTATAAGCGGTTTAAGAAGTGTGCAATTCTTTATATGTTAAAATTGAAAGATTGGTTGCAAAAATAAGCATTTTGCATCTTTAAAACCGTATTTCATGGAATAATTTTAAAAATTCCTTAATAATATTGCTACTTTTGCAATATGTTATGTTTCGGGAGGCGCAGATTCCCAAAACAATATTTGTCTCTCTATCTATCGGAGCTTTTGCGACGGTTTGGAGGCAACGATTTAACCTGTTTCGGAAATCTTAAAGGTTTTTAAAACAGATTTTAAGCTGCTTTACAATAAAAAACAGAATTATATTTTAAAATACCAACAATATAAAAAATATAATTCAAAGCTATGTTCCCTATATTCCTATGCGTTTGCAATATTAAACCACCATTTTACATTTTTTGACCCTTAGTAATGAAACATAAGCGATTGACTTACAGCATTTTAACGTGCTGGATGGTGTGTTGTTGCACACCACAATTGTCAGCACAAATCAAAAAAGGCTTTGAAGCCCTCAAAAAACGAGATTTTTCAATAGCGAAATCCGCCTTTGAAAAAGATTTAACGCAGCCTGATAACAATGGTTTTGCGCGTTACGGACTTGCGTTGATTTTAATGCAGGGCAAAAATGCTCAAAATGTGGATTCTTTGATGGCGGCAGATGCCCTTTTGAAAACATTAGAAACAGAAGGTTGGGGGTCGAGCGACAAAGAAGCGGCTTTGCGCAAAGAATTCAGCATTTCGCGCAAAGCCGTTGTATTAAAACGGGAAGCAATTGTAGAGAAATTAGTGACTCAAATGAGGGAAGCTGATAATTTGAATGTATATGATTATTTGAATGAACATTACACGAATTGGTTGAAATCCAAGATAGAACACTTTAAAGAAATTCGTCAAGAAATCGTACAACGCTTGTTCAAAACGGCTACAGATTATGGTACGTTGACGGCTGTTTACAAACGGCATCAAGATGTATTGCGGGTGAATAATTTAATTTTTTACGATTTGTTTGAAACTAAAATTTTAAATATTTTTTTGAAAGAACGGGGTTTAGCCAACTTGCACCAATTTTCCAAAGATTATCCTGAACATTTTGTGTCAAATGATTGTTACATGGATGCGTTAGCGACTTGCGTACAACGCGATTCGGTTTTAGGTTGCTTACAATTTTTGGATCAATATCCGCTTTCGATATTAGATTTTTTGGCAGTCAATTACACATTTCAACGCGCCGAACAAGTGCAACAACGCGCCAAAAATGAAACAAAACGGCGTTGGAAACACCTTATTACCGAAACGGAATTGACGGAACTTGCCGAAAAAAGTGAAAATAGTGCAGCAGTGACTCAAAAAATGTTAGATTGGTTGGAACAAGGTTATCAAAATCCGTTTATTTACCACAAAGTGTTGGAAATAGTGGATATTCTACATCGAAAAAAAGCAGATGAAGCGGCGGTTCAGATTTTGAAAAAGGCATTATGGTTATTTCCTGATAAAACGCCTGATAATTGTTTTTCTCCCTACATTTACTACACAACCAAACAAAAAAGATTTAAATCAGCTATTAATTTGTTAGAAAAGCCGTCGCGGGATTTGAAAAAAACGCCTTTCGCCATTGCAAACACTGCTGAAGCGCATGAATCTTCGCCCGTTGTCACGACCGATGGCAAAGAATTGTACTTTGCGCGGGCGAGTGGATACGCGGTGGATAGCGAGGACGTATATATATGTCGCAAAATGGCAAATGGTGCTTGGTCTGCGCCGCAAAAAGTGCCAAATCTTTCCGAAAAGGGCAATGAAGCACCACTTTCCATCACGGCAGATGGGATGTTGATGCTTGTGGCAGTGAATGGACGGTTGCATTTCAGCACGCGGACGGCAGAGGGTTGGTCAAAACCTGTTTTTTTGAAAGAAATTCATCAATATTTCCCTTGGATTGGGAAGGCAACTTTGTCATCAGATGGTCAAGTTTTGTTATTTGAAGCGGGGCATCAGAATTCTAAAACCAGTGCGGAAGTGCGTTCGATTGCCCTGTATGCGAGCATTCGGAATGCAGATGGCAGTTGGCGCGAGCCGTTTTCATTGGGTTTGGACGTGAATAAGTGGGGTTATAAGTCGCGGTCGCCATTTTTGAGCCGCGATGACCAGACTTTATATTTTAGTTCGGATGCATTTGAAGGTTTGGGCGAAACGGATGTTTTAATGACGCGCCGTTTGGATGATTCTTGGAAAAAATGGGCTCCACCCATCAATTTGGGCAAAGAAATCAATAGTTTTTCGGATGATTGGGGCTTTAATTTCAATATTACGCCAGGCAGTCGGTTAGCATACATTGGTTCTAAACAAAAAACGTATGATATTTTTACGATTTCGTTGCCCTCCGAAGTGCGCCCCGCAGCCCGAACCGCGATTGTCGGCAAAGGAGATGTGCGCATTGCGGGCGGTAAAATCATTTTTCGAGATGCTCAAACAGGTGTATTTGTTTCAGAATCCACGATTCAACCCGATGGAACGTATGCTGCATTGTTGCCGCCAGGTAAAATTTATACCAAATTGTTGGAAAAAGAAGGGACTTTACCATTATTAAGTTTGTTAGATTTGCGGGAAAGCCGTCCTGATGAGGATGAAACGGTGGTTGAAACGAGCGTTCCAACGGTTTTTATGAACGATTTGTTGGAAAAGCAACAAGCGATTCCCGTAGATATATTGTTTGAAAAAAATCAAATCGGTTTTACGAATGAATCGTATGCGATTTTGGCGCATTTAAACCAATTGTTTCAAAAAATGCCGTTTCAAATTGAAATTATGGGTCATACCGACAATACGGGCGACCCAAATCACAATCGAAAACTTTCCAAAGACCGTGCGGAAGCCATCAAAAATTATTTAGTGAGTCAAGGCATTGCGGCAACCCGCATAACGACGGAGGGCAAAGGTTCAGATTTTCCGATACAATCGAATGGTACAGAGGCGGGGCAAAAAGCGAATCGGCGGGTGGAAATTTGGTTAAAACGCTGAGTCCTAACGGAATGACAAAAACGCACAAACGATTGATAAGCAACACACCATATCGCGTTATTCCGTAGGGGCAAGTCGGGACTTGCCCCTTCATAAATCAAGGATGTCGGTATTTTTTCGACGTACTCGCGGCTTGCATTGTAGGCATAACACAACTTTTTTTAGATTTTATACAGAGATACGTGCTTAACGATAATTAGGCAAATCTATTTTGGGTATCTAAACACATTTTATTGGAGACAACTATCTTATCCGAGAGTACGCCGCCATTTGATAATCAACAAAGTGCCGATAAAAGTCGGTAATAACCAAGCGATTACACTTGGTAAAATATTGTTATTCACCACTAAAAACGCTGTAAAAGCGGCAATATTCCCACCCATCATTTTAGTCAAATGCGTTTTTAACCAATATTTTTTATCCGTCATCTGACCTTTGAAAAATCGAAAGTCTTGTAGAACCAACCCCAAACCAATGCTCCCAAATGCCAAATACACCAATCCAAATAAATTGTTTTGCAAAAGTTGATACCCGCCCAAACTGATAAAGGCAATGCCCGCGAGCAACATACCATAAGTGATGCCCCAATCCAGCATACTCGCTTGTTGATTTTCATCAATTTGTTTTAATTTCAAAATCCTGTCGCCCGACAAAATTAGGTACAAACTGAAAATGCCAACGATAAATAAGAATGGATTCGGATGCATTTTGGCTAAAATCAACGAAACGACTGCATTCAACACCATCGCGTAATAAAAAATACTGCCGATTCGACGATGTATTGCATCGCCTTTTTTCAAAATCATGACGAGCGTGCCTGTTAAAAGACCAATGCTACCCGCGATAATGTGCGTATAAAGTAATAATTTGAATACCATGAGTTTGTTTTTAAGTTTGAAAAATAAAATAAAGGACACATAAAATATTGATTATCAAAAAACTATGTGTCCTATATGTTTCAAAAAAAAATATATATTTCCTATGTCCGTATGTGTTCAACCTACTTCCCAAGCGACAACATATTCGCAAAAATGCGATACGCGCCCGAAACACCCGCAGGCAACTGCCGAAACCAAGCATAACCCGTATAAACATAGTAACCTTTTCCATACTTCGTCACTAACAAACCGCCATCTCGCGCAGGTTCATTCGGGTCATTGCAACTCAATGGCGCATCATAATTTTTATCCCAACTCGAAGGAAAATACAAACCACGCTCTTGAACCCAGCCTTCAAAATCTTTATCCGAAATTTTATTGGGCATGTTTAAAACAGGATGTTCTGCTTTGAGTACACGAATTGTTGCTTCTTCGACCGTAACGCGTTCCCGACTGAGTTCAAACGGATACGGACCCAAGTTTTTCATCAACAAATCCCGACCATTTGTATTATATTGCACAATCAAATTGCCCCCATTTTCGACATATTTCAATAATTTGGTTTGATAAAATTTCAATTTTTCCTTCGTATTATAAGCGCGAATGCCCATCACAATCGCATCAAATTGTTTTAAACTCGCGTCATCTTTGAAATCTTTATCTTCCAACAATTGCACTTTATAACCAATTTGTTCCAAACAAGCGGGAATGTCATCGCCCGCGCCCACAAAATAGCCAATCAAGGTTCCTTTTTTTGCCACTTCCAACCGAACCAAATGCGCAGAAGCCGTTTGAACAACCGTCTGCGTCGGAATATGATCATAATCAATATATTGAACGGATTGATTTACAATGGTTTCGCCTATTTGAATGGTCGCAATCAAACTTGCTTCATCCCGTTGTTTAGGCGGGAAAACTTGAAATGTAACCGTTTTTTCAGCATCTTTTTGAGCTAATTCCGTAACGATTTCCGAAGGTTCCGCCCTCCAACCTATTGGCATTTGCAAACGAACCGTTCCTTTTAAGCCATCGCGTTGTGCTTTGACGCGGACTTGAACGATTTTGCTCGAATCATTTGCAAATATATATGCTTTTTCAGTCAAGTTTACAAACGCCGCAGGAGTCACTTCCAATGGGCGATAAATTTCACCTTTCGCAGGATCCGCCCGCAAATGCACCGCTTCGACCGTAAATGGAATTTCAGAACCATTCAAAACAACGGTTGCCGTGACCGAAACACTGCGCGGCGTGTTCGGCTGCCCGCGCAACGCCAACGCATCTACCCGATACATGCCCAAACTTGGCACTTCCGTCAACCAATAAGGCGCGGTAATAGACGCATTATCTGCAATTTTTGTTTTGAATTTAAACGTTTTTTTAACATTATCAACAAAACCTTGCTTGCAAAGCGTGTCAAAAAGAACCGTTTCAACTCGATTTTCACCTTGTGCCGCCCGAATCGAAATATTTTTTAATTCCATTGAAATATTCGACCGATTGATAACTTCCACATTCACTTCCAACGATTGTCCTGCAACAACGGATGAAGTATTGGTCGTTGCTTCGAGATAAAACCCTAAACACCAACCTATTACAGATTCAATTTCTTTTAATTTAACCGCTTTCCAATATTGATTTGGCAATTTTTGAATCAAACCATACATTTCCACCAATTCTGGAACGCTCATAAAAGGCTTCTCATAATCGAATTTTTGATAAACATTTTCCGATTTTTTGGCAATTGCCGCGCCATCGCCTTGTACCCGCGTCCAAGAGGTATTGATGCCGTCCCAAAGATTGCTTGTTTTTTTATCGCCTTTCAAAAGTTCCAAATATTCAAAATCGGAACCGCGTGCCGTTAGCGCACCCATGCCTTGACAACGGTGCATGGAACGCGATTCGGCTGCAATTTCCGTATTCGACTTGCCTTTTGACGGATAAAAAACACCCACATCCACTTTTACAAACTGAGATTTGTCCATCGCATCAAACTTTTCGCGCCCGTAGAAAAACCAAGATTGGTTACAAAACAACCGTTTTGGTTGCCAAACCGATACATTTTGTTGCAAATGTTGTGGAAATGCGTCTATTTTGCCCGCCAAATCAAACGCTTCCGCACTCAAAATCGCCGATGATGTATGATGACCATGCGTTTCAATTTTGGTATCCGTCGAAAAGCGATTGATAATAATATCAGGTTGCGTCTGCCGAATCGCCCAAACCACATCCGATAAAACTTCATTTTTATTCCAAATCCGCATGGTTTCTTCAGGCGTTTTGGAAAAACCGAAGTCATTCGCACGAGAAAAAAGTTGCAAACCGCCATCAGTGCGTCGCGCCGCGAGCAATTCTTGCGTCCGCAACACGCCCAAATATTCGCGCAATTCCGTACCAATGAGGTTTTGCCCGCCATCGCCTCGCGTGAGCGAGAGGTATGTGGTGCGTGCCAAATCGTGATTTGCCAAATAGGAAATCAAACGCGTATTTTCGTCATCGGGGTGCGCCGCAACATACAGTACCGACCCCAGAAAATTTAATTTCCGAATGGATTCGCGGATTTCAGCGGCATTCGGTTTTTTAGGCGATTGCGCCCAAGTAGGCGAACAAATGATTGTTGCCCATAATATCAAGGTCATTTTTTTCGGATTCATGCGGTAAAAGTAAAAAATGTATGGTTTAGAATCACATAAATGTGGCGTTTTTTCAAAATCTTTTCAATATTAACAACATTTATTATAATAAAAAAGTAAATTTGTACTTTATTAACTTCTTTTTATTCGTAACTTTTAAAACAAAACAAATGGAAAAAAAGTTATTTTCCTCGCTTGGGCTACTCGCCTTCACGCCAACGCTTTTATTTTGGGTATTTGGTTTTCCCAAACTGTTAGCACCCGAAAATTTGATTGAAAATAGTTGGTACGTGTTGAAAGTAAAATCGGATGTGGGGGCATTTTCTAAGAAAATCATGATTCAAAAATAAACTTTATGTTTTAACAATATTCAAAATGGATTAAACATTCAGTGCCGTCAACAAAAACGTCGTTGGTTTCGCAACCAACGGCGTTTTTGTTTGTAATTATATGTAATTTTGTGTTTGCTTTCACAACGATTCAAATTTTTTATCATGAAAAAAATACATATCATCGCAATAATTGCGATTGCGGCGGGAATTGGCTTATTGAGTACGGCGACGGGCGATTTTGCAACGTATGCATCTTTCAAACAAGCGGCAGAAAAAGGTGCGTTAGTGAAGGTCGCGGGGCAACTTTCCAAAGATAAGCCGATGGAATACGACCCACAAAAAAATCCAGATGCGTTCACGTTCTATCTCAAAGACAAGGATGGAACCGAACAAAAAGTTTTATTAAAAAAGGCAAAACCTCAAGATTTTGAATTATCGGAACAAGTGGTTTGCACGGGCGAGATGAAAGATGGCACTTTCGTTGCCAACGATGTTTTGATGAAATGCCCGTCCAAGTATAAGGACGAGGAAATATACATGAAAAAAAATTAACCATCGGATTTCGGATTGCGGATTGCGGAAGGTGGATGTCGGATTTTATAAAATATTGATTAAGTAAATACTTGATTTTCAATGAAGTATAGCGAATGGAGGGTTTCAAACCCTCCATTCGCTGTTGTCCATTATTAAACTACAACGACTTAAATTAACATTTTATAAAATTCCAAACCCACCTTCCGAAATCCGAAATCCGAAATCCACAATCCGAAATCATAATGAATTATATCGGCGAAAACCTTTTGCCCGGTCAAATTGGTCATTTTTGTATTGTATTAAGTTTTGTGGCGGCGTTACTTGCGGCGGTGACGTACTATTTTGCAACGCAAAACCGTGCGGATGCGATCGCTTATCAGTCTTGGCGCAAACTCGGACGCATTGCTTTTTTAACACATACAATCAGTGTTTTAACCGTCATCGGAACGATTTTTTACGTGATGACGTATAAAAGATTTGAATATTTCTACGCACACTCGCACACCGATACGGAATTGCCTTTTCGATATATTTTTGCAGCGTTTTGGGAAGGTCAGGAAGGCAGTTTCTTACTTTGGATGTTTTGGCATGTCGTTTTGGGATGCATTTTGTTGTTTCGGGGGCGCGAATGGGAAACTTCGACACTTTCTGTGTTAAGTAGCATTCAAATTTTTCTCGGAAGTATGTTGTTAGGACTGTATTTCGGGTTTGGCGAACACCTTATTAAATGGGGTAGCAATCCACTTTTGCTCCTCCGCGATACGCAACCCGATGCGCCGATTTTCAAAACGGCTGATTATTTGTCCAAAATGGCGGCTTCTGCGAAAGGTTTGAACCCATTATTGCAAAATTATTGGATGACCATTCATCCGCCGACCTTATTTTTGGGTTTTGCCTCCACTTCGATTCCATTTTGTTTTGCGATTGCGGGACTTTGGACGCGCCGTTATACCGAATGGTTGCGCCCTTCGATGTCATGGGTGTTGTTTTCGGCAGCGATTTTGGGGACGGGCATCTTGATGGGTGGTGCTTGGGCGTATGAAGCGTTGAGTTTTGGCGGTTATTGGGCTTGGGATCCCGTTGAAAACATGTCATTAGTGCCTTGGTTGGTATTGATTGGCGGTTTGCACACGCATTTGGTGGCAAATGCAACAGGTTATTCCATAAAAGCCACTTTTTTGTTTTATATTTTGACGTTTTTATTGGTCGTTTACTCCACTTTTTTGACGAGAAGTGGGATTTTGGGCGATACCTCTGTACACGCCTTTTCAGAAATTGGGTTGGAATGGCAGTTAGTCATCTTTCAAGCGTTCTTTTTGGCGATGGGTCTGGGCGCGTTGTGGAAACACCACAAAAATATCCCCGCACCCGCGAAAGAAGAAGAAGCGTCAAGCAAAGAATTTTGGATGTTTATTGGGTCGTTAGTATTGATGATGTCGGTCGTTTTAATCACGTTTACGACTTCGATTCCCGTTTATAACAAAATATTTACATTTTTTGGGAACTTATTCCATTTTAAAGCACCGAGTTTTACCTCGCCTGTTGAACCTGTCGCACATTATAATAAGTATCAATTATGGATTGGCGTGTTCATTGGGATGCTTTCGGGCGGGGCGCAATTTTTGCGTTTCAAAGGTTTGAATTTTGATAGTTATCAAAAAACATTATATAAACATTTGATAATCAATGTTTTAATATCTGGCGTATTAACTGCCTTAGCGGTAACTTGGATTGAAGCAACTGCTTGGCAATACATTTTGTTGTTATTTTCGGGGATATTTACGGTGGTGACGAATTTGGATTACGTGATTTTCTTTTTGCGCGGGAATCTCAAACAAGCAGCTTCCGTGTTTTCGCATGTTGGATTTGGGTTGATGATTGTTGGGATCTTGGCATCTGGGTTGAACAAACATTGGGTTTCCAAAAACCGATTTATCATGGATGGCATGGCAAAGTTCAATGAAGACCAGATGAATAAAAACATTTTGTTGTTAAAAGGGAAGCCGATGCCAATGAATGATGATTATGAAGTGACTTATACAGGTGATACGACATTCGGACATACACGTGAATTCAATGTTTTTTTTAGAAAAAAAGACAAAAAGTTTGAAAAAGTATTAGATTCGTTCGCGTTGAAACCGTATATTTTATGGAATAAAGGTTTTGAAAAAATCGCTTCGACCAATCCACAAACACAACATTATTGGAATAAAGATGTGTTTACGCACATTGCTGCTTTGCCGCCGTCGGAGCAAGACCCAAAAATCCGCGACCAAGAAGAAGCCACTTTAAAATACGAAAATGCACAATTAGTTCAAAATCAATCTTTAACATATCAAGGTTGGAATATTATGTTTGAGAAATTGAACTTTTATCGTCCAGCTGAAGGTGGATTAGGCATTGGTTTAAAACTAAAAGTTTCAAAAGGAGATAGTATTTTTAGTGTGGAGCCTTTAGCGGTTCAACAAGAAGGGCATCGGAATCATGTGCCTGCAAGCGTCAATGAATTAGGTTTTAGGTTCAAATTAGGGGATGATTTTTTTGAAAAATTATTTCCACCTGAAAAAACATTGGTTTATAAAACATATCGTTTTAAAATGGGCGATTCGGTGATGGTTGGGCAACATAAAGTTCGATTTACAGGTTTTGGTCAGCATCCTGAGCATCCAAATTACAAAAAAGAGGCAAGTGATATGGCATTTGGTGCTAAATTGATGGTCGGGGAGGCACTTGCGCAACCGTTATATGTGATTCGGGACAATCGCCCACTAACGTTGAATGATGGGATGCCCGACTTGGGATTGCATTTTGCAATTCAAAAAATTGACCCTGCAACCCAAAATATTTTCATAGACATCGCGCAAGATGTGCCGCAATCACAACGGGTTTTGCCTTTTGCGATTGCTGATAAAGCACCACGAACGGATTATATTGTTTTGGAAGCGATTATTTTCCCTGGCATCAATTATTTTTGGATTGGTTCGATTATGATGATGTTTGGATTGGGGATGGGGATGGTTCGTCGATTGTTTTAAAATATTGATAATCAATTATTTATATATTATTGTATCGTAGAGATAGGGCAATGCCCTATCTCTACATTGTTATTATTGTTATTATTGTTATTATTGTTATTATTGTTATTATTGTTATTATTATTGAGAAGTAGTTAAACTAAAATAACCTATCATAACTTTACACAACAGAAAATACAAATCATTCATCATTCACCATTCATTACAATGTCTATAAAAGTAAACCAACTGACCAAGCAATATGGTGCACAATTCGCTATTGACGGCATCAGTTTCGAGGCAAAAAAGGGGGAAGTACTTGGTTTTTTAGGTCCGAACGGCGCGGGCAAAACTACAACAATGAAGATTTTAACTTGTTACTTGCCGCAAACAAGTGGTCAAGCCGAAGTTTGTGGTTACGATGTTTCAAACAATTCGTTGGAAGTGCGGCAACATGTTGGCTATCTGCCCGAAAATAATCCGTTGTACAAAGAAATGTACGTTCGCGAGTATTTGGAATTTATTGCAGGCTTGCACCGTCTGAACAAAAAACAACAAAAAGTTTCTAATATTATTGACCGTGTAGGCTTAGGGCAAGAGCGTCACAAGCAAATTTCGATGCTTTCACGTGGGTATAAACAACGGGTTGGCTTGGCGCAGGCGATGTTACACGACCCTGATGTATTGATTTTGGATGAGCCGACTTCAGGTCTTGACCCCAATCAAATTCAAGAAATTCGTCAATTAATCAAAGATTTTGGGCGCGAAAAAACGGTTATTTTTTCGACACATATTATGCAAGAAGTGCAAGCGATTTGTGATAGAGTGTTGATTATCAATCATGGAAAGATAGTTGCGGACGATTCTATTGCGACTTTGCAACAACGCGTTTCGGGTGAAATCGCGGTGACGGTTGAATTTGCAGGGGCGGTTTCGGCGAAGCAATTAGCGGGTTTGCAGTTTGTTACGAAAGCGCAAGCAACGGATTTGCCAAATCGTTTTGTGGTTTATTCCAAACAGGATATTCGGGCTGATTTGTTCAAGTGGGCTGTGGAAAACAAACAAATTATTTTAGAGATGAGGCGCGATGACCAAAGTATTGAGTCTATTTTCCAAACATTGACGCAAAATTAGCTTTTTTTTGAAACACATAGGATATTTTAAAACAATCTATGTTCCCTATGTCCCTATGTGTTTCAAAAACGATGTTTCCTATGTCCCTATATGCTACAATAAAATTTCTAATTTCATTCCTCTCGAGCCTTTGATTAAAACACAAGTTGTTGCATCTAAACTTTTATTTTGAAACCAATTTCTAACTGCAATGCTGGTATCAAAATGGTTCTCTATTGAGGCATGCACTTTTCCAAACTCCAAACCAACTGTTATAACTTGTTGAAAATCAAAAGATTGTGCTAATTTTAAAATCGCCTCATGTTCTGCCAAACTGTCCGTGCCTAATTCGCGCATATCGCCCAAAATCGCAATTTTTGTTTTAAAAGGCATTTGCGCCAAATTTTGCAACGCGCCGCGCATGCTACTCGGATTAGCATTGTATGCGTCTAATAAAATTGTTGCATCGCCGCGTTTAACGATTTGCGAACGATTATTGGAGGGCACATAACTTTCCAAAGCCGCTTTAATTTTCAACGAAGGCACTTTAAAATATCTGCCAACTGCAATTGCAGTTTGAATATTATTGAAATTGTAAACCCCCACTAACTGCGTTTTGACTGTCACAGAACGATTTTTTCCGTTCAAAAAAACGACGGTCAAAAAGGGGTGTGCCCCTTTCAAAACCGTTTCAAGATGCGGATTTTTGGAAGAAAGTTTTTCGCTGATACCATAAACCAATGTCCGCGTACCTGCGGGAATTAAATCTTTCAAAAAAAGTTCATCTTGATTCAAAAAAACAGTGCCTTTATGCGCCGCGAGGAAGCGATAAAGTTCCGATTTCGCTTGTTTCACACCCTCGAAACTGCCAAAACCTTCCAAATGAGCCTTGCCTACATTCGTAATCAAACCATGTGTCGGTTCTGCAATTCGACACAAAAAGTCTATTTCGCCTACGTGATTTGCACCCGTTTCGATGACTGCCACTTCGGTATCCGCAGGCATCGCAAGCAACGTCAACGGTACGCCGATATGATTATTGAGATTTCCTTTGGTAAAATGCGTCCGATAATGCGCCGCTAAAACACTGGAAATCAATTCTTTAGTAGTGGTTTTGCCATTTGAACCTGTGATAACGAGGACAGGAATTTCAAATTGACGGCGATGATGCTGCGCCAAATCTTGTAACGCAGTCAATGCATCTGGAACGAAAAACAATTTGTCGTTTTTCGGCAAATGGGGGTCATCCACAATTGCATAAGCTGCACCTGCGCTCAATGCGTTTTCAGCAAAGCGATTGCCATCAAAAGTTTCGCCTTTCAAGGCAAAAAACAAACAATCTTTGATTATTTTCCGCGAATCGGTGACGATTTCGGGATGTTTTTGATATAGTTGGTATAAATCTGTAATCATATTTGGAAATCTTTAACGCACCACAACGTCGGCGAGGTTGCAATCTCGCTGACGTTAAGATTATATATTGATTAATCTTCTTCCGTTTTCAATTTTTCAGCGTTCTCCGCAACGCGCAATGCCTCTATAATATCGCCAATATCGCCCGACATAATTTTATCCAACGAATATAAAGTTAAATTAATGCGGTGGTCAGTCATTCGATTTTGTGGAAAATTATACGTTCGGATTTTATCTGAACGGTCGCCCGTACCGACTAAGGAACGTCGTTTTGCAGATTGTTCCGCATCTGCGGAATTGCGTTGTGCGTCCGTGATGCGTTGAATCAACCGTTGCATGGCAATTTCCCGATTTTGAATCTGCGAACGCCCTTCTTGACACTCCGAAACAATGCCCGTCGGCAAATGCACAATCCGAACTGCCGATTCCGTCCGATTGACGTGCTGTCCGCCCGCGCCCGACGACCGAAAAACATCAATCCGCAATTCTTCGCGCCGCACTTTCACATCTTCCAATTCCAATTTCGGAATCACCGCAACCGTTGCCGCCGATGTATGCACCCGCCCTTTCGCTTCCGTTTCAGGCACCCGTTGTACGCGATGCGCACCCGATTCAAATTTCAATAAACCATATACGTCATCACCCGACACTTCCAAAATAATTTTACTATAACCGCCAAGTGTGCCTTCGGTAGCGTCCACAAGTTCTGTTTTCAAACCTTTTGTATCAAAAAAGCGTTGATACATCCGATATAAATCGCCCGCAAAAATACTCGCTTCATCGCCGCCCGTTCCCGAACGGATTTCAAACAAAACATCTTTAGAATCTTCAGGGTCTTTTGGCACGAGCAACATCTTAATTTTCTCTTCCAAACCTGCCTTCTGTGGTTCTAAAATCGCTAATTCTTCCTTCGCAATCTCTCGAAAATCTGAATCTTCCAACATTTCACGCGCTTGCGCCGCCTCATCCGACACCTTTTTATAGTCGTGAAACGCCATCACAATCGGATGTAACTCTTTATAATCTTTATTCACCCGCTTGAACCTGTCCAAATCGCCAATCACATTGGGGTCTGAAAGTTGTTCTTCGAGGTGCATATATTTTTCGTAAATGGCTTGTAATTTATCTAACATATTGAATATCAATTATTTATATTTCGGAATGTGGATTTTGGATTTCGGATTTATGTAAAGTATGAATAATCCATCTTCTATGAATAATCCAAGATCCACATTCCAAAATCCGAAATCCTATTAGGATTTGTTTTGAACGATGCAAAAGTAATGCTTTCAAAGACAATTCGTTCAAAAAAAGTTTGGTTCTTCCGCCTTTTTGGTGGGAAATGAAAACCAATATCAAATCCAACTTGAAATGCCACCCTTTCAATGCTTCATATCCCGTTCTCAATATGGCGTTGATAGGCACGGCGTTCCTCTATATTCATGCGTTCCACATCTAACACTGCTTTGGCTCGTTTCATCCCTTTGGCTTTGAAACTGTCTTTGATTTCACTTTTTTTCAAAAATAAAACCATTCATCATTTTCGGTTTGTTTGTTGCCTTCGCTTTCCAAAATATTTTGGATGAAAACCTCAAACCCAAGCAATTCGCTTAAAAAACCTTCCAACACATCAAAATTTTCTTTGTGTCGCAAGACCTTCTTGATTGCCCAATCAACACTCATTAAAGTACGTTCTGCCATGTTGTATCAAATTTTTGGAGTGAAAATGAATAATTGGATGATTCTCAAAACATTATGAATAGTGTCTAAACCAATGCTTGAAAGAAGGGGCAATTGAACGCTTTTGGAGATGCACACCTATATATATGGTGTCTTTTTTTTGGGGGAACACGGCAAAATGCGATCCTTTGGCAAGGGCGCATTTTGTGTTTTATCAGAAGGGATTGCGCATTCATCTTTAAATCGTTAGATCAAGCGACTTTACGGTATTCATCGGTATCAAAGTCCTCCAAATAATATTCGGTACCAAAGACTTTCGTGATGGGCATGTTGAACAACAAAAAGGCAGGAATCGGCAATGTCTCTATAGAATAAGGTCTCTGATTGGGCTTTACAAAAGTCTCGCGCAAGTGCATTAACAACCGTCCCAGAGCATTTTTGCCTTTCAACAAGCCCTTTTCCGCAGGACTCGCTGCCCAAACTTTATCGGTTGCCGAATATTCAACAATGGATTTATCGCCTGTTTTGCG
>JBEEMZ010000074.1:0-20145 GCA_041192405.1 Bacteroidota bacterium
ATAATTCGTTCGGTCTTGATAGAAGTATTCTTCCTCAACGACGGTTTTATAATCGCTTTTCCCATAAGGTATTTTCAGCATAATGACTTGATTTTAAGTTGCAAAGATAAGTGATTATGATATTTTTGGCGATTTTTAAACAAAAAAAGTAGCTTTTGGTTCATTCGTTATTTTTCCAACAATAAGCGGCTCCTATCAAGGGCGCAACCGCGCCTAAAATGGCTTTGTGAAAAACAATTTTACTTGCATACTTTTTTAAATGTGTTTTCATTTGTGGGAAAAAAAAGTCAGCTGCGTGTGCGATGCTGCCGCCAATAATGACAATTTCGGGCTGTTCTTTTTCGATGAAAAACTTCAAAAAAGTTGCTAAATTCATTGCAAATTCATCAAAAATGATTTGTAAATCTGGATTCTTTGCTATCAACAAAGTCAATTCACGTACACCTGTTAATGTTTTGCCTGTTTTTTCAAAATAAGATTTTACAAACCAGCGTGTAGAAATATAATCTTCTGCGACACCTGCATTCAACGAAACATTAATGCCCAATGCAGCATCCGTCGTTACGCCATCACAACTTACTGCCGTTCCCAAACCTGTCCCCAAAGTCAATCCAATCGCTTTTTGAAAACCGTGCCCTACGCCAAGCATCATTTCGCCTTCTAAAAAAGCTTCTGCATCATTGCGCATCAAAAGGTGGTCAGGCGACAACGATAATCGGGTTGCCAATTCATTTTTGAGGTTCAAACCATACAAACTATCATATTTATTGACATTTTTCATGTAACAAACGCCACTTTTGTAATCAAACGGGCCTGGCATCGCTATTCCAATTTTGATTTTGAGCTGCGGATAGGTTTCGGCAACCGTTTGAATCGTTTGAGTCCAAACGCTCAATACCGCTTCAGCAGGCGAATGAGGATTAACCGAATTTAAAATATGAGTTTTTTCTAACAATTGTTTGCCGTCCAAATCAACAATCGCTGCTTCAATATGCGAACCGCCGATGTCCGCGCCGATGATTAAAGAAGAATTCATTAAAAGCAATGATGAGTGATAAATGATGAATTATGAATATTTTATTTTGTTATTAAATAAGACATGAATTGTACGAATTATCACGAATTTAGGATCATTTTAATTTGTGAAAATTTGTGTAATTCATGTCTTATATCGCTCGCCATTCCAATTTATCTCCTGCAACCACCACCACAAACGATTTTAAATTCGTCCGCGTATTGAATTTGGGCGTATCTAAGTAACCTTGTAATTGAACTTTGGCGGCTTTCAAAAGGGTATCAACCGCTTTTTTACCCCCTTTTTGCACATATTTCAATTCCATTGCCACTTCAAAATTCGGTTTCTGCCCGCGAATCGCCTCTAAATACACATCCATATAAGCCCAATTTGAAAAATACTTCAGAATCAATTTGACTTGTTCAAAAAACGTTTGGGGATTGCCTGTATCCGCCATTACTTTAATGCCGTTATTGACAGGATGGTTATCAAATGGCAAGGCATTTTTTTCTAAAATGGATTGTATAAAAAAATCGGCATATAATTTTTTAATCACATAATTGGGGAACGAAAAATTATAAGTTCCCAAATGGAACCCTCTAATCGTTAAAAAACCCATATAAAACAAGAGACTTACAAGGTCGTCTTGCGTAAAACCGCGTTTAAAACTATATTGATCGGTCAAGGTGGCGGAAACTGCCCCTTTTTCTAATAAATCCCTAAGCACACCCAAATATTGTTCTGCGTTTCCTTGAATATTGAACAAATTTTGAATTTTGCTGTAATCCGAAGCAATATTGGGGTCGAGCATCGAATCGGGATAATTTTGAGTATCCTTATACGCCGCCGCAAAATACAAAACCATATTCGGATTATAGAGTTTCTGTTTGGCACGATGCGCGAATAAATAGCCGTCATACCATAAACGGAGGTCTTCTAAAGTAGGAGCAATTTCGCTTGGTGGTATCTCAATCGCCGCTAAAATTGCCTGAACTTCGGCTTCCTCAAAACCGACCATTTGATGAAACGTCGGGGATAAACTAATATTTTTGGAAATATTGAACCCACTTGTCAAACTGTCCATTGTGACAGGCGAAACGCCCATAATGAAAATGCGTTCCACGAGTCCCGTGCCTGTGTACATTTTTAGCACCTCATAAAAGGTTCGAACATACCCATTTTGAGTGACAATATCTAAAAAATAAGCGTAATTAAAAGCGATGAGTTGATTGGCAAAATGGTCATATTCGTCAATTAAAATATACACTTTTTGTTCTAACCGTTGAGGATGCACCCGATGAAGCAATGATTTAATCATTTCATTGGGCTTTTTTTGAGTTAAAATCTCTTTTTTTGAATCAATGGAGAAATACTGCTTATATTCTATGATGAAATTTTCGCAGCCTTTTAAAACATTGCTTAGAAAACCGTCATACGTATCTTGCTCTGTTTCCGTATTAATGCCGCTAAAATCAAATCGCAGTACTAAATAAGCATTGGCTTTTTTGGTGGGATGCTGACCCATAAAGGTCTTTCCAAAGAGCGTCGGAAATGCTGCTTGGAATTCCATCCCATAATAGTAATGGAGCGTCGAAATAAAGAGACTTTTACCAAACCGACGTGGACGCAGGTACAATAAGTAGGTACTATCCCAATTTTCCAGCGTTTGAATATAATGGGTTCGGTCTTGATAGAAATATTCTTCCTCTATGATTGTTTTAAAATCACTTTTTCCATAAGGTATTTTTAGCATATTTTTCAGATTTAAGGTGTAAAATCAATGATTTTGCTATTGTTAAACAACCGAATTGGGTTTTGGTTTAAACGAATTGAATGGATTGCTCCTACGCTTATAGTGATGACTTAGATATATGTAAATTTTAAATTTGAACTATTATTTCATTTTTTTGAAAAAAAACCAAGTAAAAATTTGGTGGATTGAAAATATGCACTACATTTGCCTCTGTGAAGCCAAAAAAGAAAATATTATTAAAGGATATTGCTCAAGAAGTTGGTGTTTCAACGGCGTTAGTATCTTATGTACTGAACAATCAGAAGGAAAATCGCATCTCCAAAGAGGTGGCGGATAAAATCAGAAAAGTCGCAAAAGAACTGAATTATCAGCCAAATCAGATTGCGAAAAGCCTTAAAATGCAGAAAACACATACGATTGGGCTTATTGTAGCGGATATTGCAAATCCATTTTCGTCGCAATTAGCTCGCATTATCGAAGACGAAGCGAAAAAAAAAGGGTACACCGTGATTTTTGGCAGTTCGGATGAAAACATTGAAAAATTGCAAGGTTTGATTAATGTATTATTGAATCGGCAAGTAGATGGTTTTATCATTGCGGCGGTGGATCAGTCGGAAGCAGAAATTGAACAATTGGATACAAATGGGGTGCCGTTTGTGCTGATTGACCGATACTTTCCCGATAAACATTTTCCTTACGTGGCTATTGATAATTATGGAGCAGCATTTACAGCCGTTTCGCATTTGGCGAATCGGGGCAGGAAAAAAATCGGATTAATCACTTATGAGACGAGTTTATTTCATCTTTTAGAGCGAAAACGAGGTTATCAAGCCGCTTTACTACATGAAAATTTAGAATCTGATATACATTTGGTGCATGAAGTGACGATTGATTATACGCAACAAGATGTCAAACAGGGGATTCGACGATTACTCCTTGCGGAATCGCCCGTAGATGCGTTGTTGTTTGGCAGTAATACGCTTGCGATGTATGGGCTTAAAGCGATTCGAGATTTGAATATTTCGATTCCTGAGCAAGTTGCAGTGGTTACTTTTGACGAAACGGATACGCACAATCTTTTTTATGTGTCGTTAACGTATATTAAACAGCCCTTGGCTGAAATCGGGAAACAAGCCACTGAAGCACTTTTGAAAGGGCTTCAAGAACAGAAATCTTTAACTTTGCAGGTCAATTTGAACGCTGAGTTAGTCGTGCAAAAGTCTTCAATGTAATTTTTGGGAATTATTTTTTAGTAATCTATTCTTTTGTAACAAATGTTTAATCGTTTAAACCGTGAGCCATTAAGGGTTTAAACGATTAAGCATTTCTGATTATCAATCTTTGAACTGAATTTTATTGTAAAGTTTAAACGATGGAATTTTTATTAAAGAAATGTTTAATCGTTTAAACCTAAAAGTATTTTTTGTTTAAACGATTAAACATTTCCAGTAGCAATCTTTGAACTGAATATTAAGTAGTTAAAGCGAGATAAACGACAACACCGTTTGGAAGGTTTTAAACCTTCCAAACGGTAAAAATTATACTTATAAATGAATGTTTAAACGATTAAACAGATGTGTAATAAAGACTCAATATTAGGTATGCAATGATTTCGGAACGAGATTGAATTAGGCATTGAACGCTTTTTTAACAAAAAAGCCTTTAATGCTTAATTTAATCCATTCCGAAATCCGAAACCCACTTTTCGCAATCGAATGACTCTATTAAAACAATTCATCATAACTCAACTTAGCGTTAACCCATTTAATTAATTATGAATCAAACAATTAAAACTCTGAAGAAAGTTTTACTATTTGTGGGATTATTGTTAAGTGTTCATCTTTCCGCGCAAGACAAAGTGGAAGGTGTGGTCACTGAAACATCAGGCGAACCCTTGATTGGTGCAAATGTCGTCCTCAAAGGCACGACGAATGGTACTGTCACAGATTTAGACGGTAAATTTAGCCTTGCGGCTAAAAAAGGCGACGTATTAGTGGTTTCTTACATTGGTCACGTTTCCAAAGAGGTAACGGTTGATGGCAGTTCTATCACGGTCGCGTTGGCAGAAATGAGTACTTTGCAAGAACTTGTCGTCACAGGTTATGCGTCGCAAGTCAAGCGCAATGTAACAGGTGCGGTTGGTACGATTGCGGCAAAAGATTTATTGGCAGTGCCTTCGACGGGCGTGAGTCAAGCGTTGCAAGGTCGGATTGCAGGTGTGACGGTGGGTCAAGAGGGTGGCCCTGGCGGCGGAACGATGGTTCGGATTCGCGGTTTTGGTACGGTCGGCGATAATGAACCACTCTATATTATTGACGGCGTTCCGACGCAAACGGGTCTTAATGACTTGAATCCCAATGATATAGAAACGGTTCAAGTATTGAAAGATGCGTCTGCGGCTTCGATTTACGGGGCGCGTGCGGGTAACGGGGTTGTCATCGTGACGACGAAAACGGGTAAAGCGGGCAAAACCAAATTATCTTTTGATTCGTATTTGGGTACGCAAGTGGTGCCGACGCTTCCAGGCGTGTTGAGTGCACAACAATTTGCGGATATGCTTTGGACTGCTCAAAAAAATAGTGGTTCATCGCCCTCGAACAAGCATTTTGGCAATGGCGCATCTCCTGTAATTCCTACAAATTTGTCTGCAACCGTTCCATTGAATCGTACAGGTACTAATTGGTTGAATGAAATTTTCAATGATGCACCCGTTTCAAACTACAATTTGAGTGCGACAGGTGGTACCGAAGCAGGCAGTTTTGCGTTCTCGGGCGGATACTTGAAACAAGATGGTATTTTGTTACATACTGGTTTTGAACGTTATACGGGTCGTGTGAATACTAATTTTAATTTGAAAGATAGAATTCGCGTAGGTGAAAACTTGACGGTTTCTTATTCTCAAAAAGTCGGTATTTCCAACCAAAATACAGAAAATCCTGTTGCGATGGCGATTCGGATGCCTTCTGTGCTTCCTGTTTACGGGACGGATGGCAGATATGCGGGTACAAGTGTTGGCGGCTTCAACAATCCTCAAAACCCTGTCGCAGCATTGACGCGGGCGAAGAACAATAATGATAATCGCTTGCGGGTTTTTGGTAATGCGTATGCAGAGGTTGATTTGATGAAAGGTTTGACCGCAAAAACAAGTATTGGGGTGGATTACGTAGCGGGTAACGCGACAAAATTCACAGGTATCAACTACGAAGATGCAGAGGTTGTCGGTTCTAATAAATTGGATTTAACGAGCACTACGTATGGTAGTTATACATGGTTTAATACTTTAGCTTATACGACAAAATTCGATAAACATGAAGTGACTGCTTACGTCGGAACAGAGGCGATTCAAGCAAAAAGTTCTGGTTTATACGGTAGCCGTACCTCGTTTTTCAGCGAAGATTTGAATTATTTGACATTGGGAACAGGTGCAAGCGGCATTGCGAACGATGGTTATCGCACTTCAAACCGTTTATTTTCGACTTTTGGAAAAGTGGATTACAATTTTGATGAATTCGTATTGTTGTCGGCTACGATGCGTCGGGACGGTTCTTCTCGTTTTAGCACGGCGAATCGGTATGCGACGTTTCCTGCGGTCAGTGCGGGTTTACGGTTGACGAAATTTGCGCCGTTCAAAAATATTTTTGATGAATTGAAAGTGCGTTTTGGCTGGGGACAAACGGGGAATCAACAAGTAGGTGATTACGCATCTTATACGTTATTTAGCTCAGATGTGAACACGACTTATTACGATGTTGCGGGTTCAAAAACGGGTTCTCAATCTGGTTTCGCGCTGTCTTCATTGGGCAACGAAAACGTGAAATGGGAAACGACTACGAGTACAAACTTTGGGATTGATGCATCTTTATTGAAAGATAAATTATTGATTACCTTAGATTTATACAATCGTAAAACCACAGATATGTTAGTACAAGTGCCGCAACCTGCAACGCTTGGTTTCATTGATGCGCCGTATATTAACATCGGTGAAATGACGAATAAAGGGATTGATTTAGGCATCACGTATCGCGGAACGATTGCACAAAAAGTGAAATTTGATATTGGTGCGAACATTTCAGCGTATTCTAATAATGTAGATAAATTGGGTGACAATCCTCTTTTTGCGATTGCGGGCGCACAAGCGCGGGAGCAACGGTTGACGCGGACGCAACAAGCTTTCCCATTATCATATTTTTATGGTTATAATGTGATTGGCATTTTCCAAAATGCAGCAGAGGTTACAAGCAGCCCGTCACAAGGTTTTGCGACAGGCGAAGCGGGTGTCGGTCGTTTCAAATATCAAGATGTGAATGGTGACGGCAAAATTAATGCAGCAGACCGCACGAATATTGGTAGCCCACATCCAAATTTTGTATATGGATTAAATTTCAATCTTGCGTATGCAGGATTTGATGTAGCCTTATTTTTGCAAGGTTCGCAAGGAAATAAAATATATAACTTTACGAAATATTTTTCTGATTTCCCCGCAGTGTTCTTTCAAAGTGGAAAAGGTTTGAATGTATTAAACGCTTGGACTCCATCGAATACAGGTACAACTGTTCCGAAATTAAGTTCAAGTGTTGTGAACGGCGAGACGGAAACAAATAGTTATTTTATTGAAGATGGTTCGTATTTGCGCGTGAAAAACTTGCAAATTGGTTACACGATTCCGAAATCAGTGACGGATAGAGCGAGATTAGACCGTGTACGGGTGTATGTTCAAGGACAAAACTTGTTGACCTTTACGAAATATACAGGTTTAGATCCAGAATTAAGTTTGCGTTCATTCTCTGCGGGCGAAGCTCGCACGACCAATTTAGATATTGGTGTAGATAGAGGTTCGTATCCTGTTGCGAAATCGTTGTTGATTGGTTTGAACATCACATTTTAAGAAATGGTGATTGATAAATAGTTAATAATTAATTTTGTAATTTGTTGATTACAAACAAATTATAAAAATAATTAAAATAATATTTATCAATAAATTAAAAAAACTTTTGTATTCTTTTGTACCTTTATGGTTCAAAAAATAATAAATTTTTTAACATGAAAAGATCTTTTATATCAGTTATCGCCGCTTCATCCATCATTATAGGTGCGTCTTGTACGGCTTATTTGGACGATGTGAAACCTCAAGGCGCATTAAGTCTTGAGACGTTGGCGAATGAAAAAGGCGTATTAGGTTTATTAACAGGTGCTTATGCCGCGATTGACGGTTATTTGGAGCATCCCTTTAAATATACTCGTTCGTTTCCGTGGCATGCTGCGCCGTCGAATTGGATTTACGGGAGTGTTGCGGCGGGCGATTCGCACAAAGGTTCGGATCCAGGTGACCAATCTCAAGGCAATCAAATTGAAGATTTCACCGCAACAGCAACGAATGAATTCGTTCGGGGCAAGTGGTGGCACATGTATGAAGGCATTGCGCGTTGCAATAGCACGATGAAAGTGCTTGCGTTAGCGAAAACGGCGAATACGATTTCGGCGGATGTGGCTAAACGAGTGGAAGGGGAAGCGCGTTTTTTGCGCGGTCACTACCATTTTGAGGGTAAGAAAGTATTTAACAAAGTGCCTTTCATTGATGAAACGGTGAAGGATTACAGCGTTCCGAATGATGCCGATATTTGGCCCAAAATCGAAGCTGATTTTGCTTATGGGGTAGCGAACTTGCCAGAAACGCAAACAGAAGTTGGTCGTGCCACAAAATGGGCGGCACAGGCTTATTTGGCGAAAGCCAAAATGTTTCAAGGCAAATTTGCAGAAGCAAAAGCATTGTTAGACCCGATTATTGCAAGTGGAAAATTTCAATTGGCTGCGAATTATGGCGATAATTTCAATGCAGAAACCGATAATAATAGAGAATCGGTGTTTGAAATCCAATATTCGGTGAATGATGGTGCGTCAGAAGGTCAAAATGGTGGTTTTGCGGAAGCATTAGCCTTTCCGTTTGCGAGCAGTGGTGCGCCTTCGGGCTGTTGCGGATTTCATCAGCCGTCTCAAAATTTGGTGAATGCGCATAAAACAGATGCCAATGGTTTACCATTATTTGACACTTTCAATGATACAGATTTGAAAAGTGACATTACGGCGGGTGTTTATTTGGCGAGCAACGCAACTTACACGCCCGATGTGACAACGCCATTGGATCCACGGTTGGATTGGTCGGTTGGTCGTCGCGGGATTCCGTATTTGGATTGGGGTTTGCATCCAGGACAATCTTGGATCCGCGACCAATCGGGTACTTATGGACCGTATTCGCCGATTAAAAATGCGTATTACAAACGCCAAGAAGGTTCGTTAGTAGCGACTTTTGCGACGTATTGGAGAGGTTCTGCAAACAATTTCCGTTTAATTCGGTATGCAGATGTCTTGTTATGGGCTGCTGAATGCGAAGTTGAAATCGGAAGTTTGGCAACGGCGCAATCTTATGTTGATTTAGTTCGGAATCGTGCAGCGAATGGAGCCAAAGTAAAATTGCCTAATGGGGCGAATGCAGCAAATTATGTTGCGAGTCCTTACGGTTCTGGCGCGAATAGTTTTGTGACGAAAGGACAAGCGTTTGCGCGGAATGCCGTTCGTTTCGAGCGTCGTTTGGAATTTGCGCTGGAAGGACACCGCTTTTTTGACTTGGTACGTTGGGGCATTGCAGATGTGGAAATTAACAAATATTTGTCGGTTGAGAAATTGAAGCGTCCATTGTTGAAAGATGCGAAATTTCTCAAAGGCAAGCATGAATATTACCCGATTCCGCAAGAGCAAATTGACGTAAGTTCAAAAAATGGCGTACCAACATTAAAACAAAATCCTGGTTATTAATCGTAATCGTAGAGACAGGTCGTGACCTGTCTTATATATGATTATTTACATTTATTTATAAATAATTGGTAATTAAATAATAATAAATAAAATTGTAAATAACCATTTAGAAGACAGACGCAATTCAATTTGGGATAGGCATAATAAATTTTTTGTTCATATATTTATTTTTAGTGAGAGTTTAATTTCGGCGAGGCAAGTTTTTGACTTGCCTCACTTTTAAGTTTTTGAACTAAAAACCAATTAATTTACCACAACTTACACGAATTGAATCTTAATTTTAACCACTGACGCTTAAAAATTTGTGCAAATTCGTGTAATCCGTGGCGAACATTGAAAAAATGTGTGCTTTGTTAGTACATAAAACAACTTTTGTGTATTTTTGTATCTTTTGTGGTTCAAATTTTCTAAAATGTTTCAGAAAAAACAATACATTTGTAGTTTTGGCGAAGTCTTGTGGGATATTTTTCCGTCGGGCAAATTACCAGGCGGTGCGCCAATGAATTTTGCAATTGGTGTTCAAAATCTCGGCATTCCCTCTGTCATGTTGAGTCGGGTCGGTGCGGACGAGTTAGGAGCATCCTTACAAGATTTTTTAAAAAGTAAAAATTGTACGATAGAGTACGTTCAAGTGGACAAGCAACGGGCAACGGGCATTGTACAAGTGAAAGCGACTTCAACAGGTGAAAACCATTATGAAATCGTTGAAAATTCGGCATGGGATTACATGGATGCGACTCCCGCCGCCCAAAAAATAGTAAAAAATGCTTTTGCAATAGCGTATGGGACGTTATCCTGTCGGAATGAAATTTCCAAAAATGCGTTATTAAATTTGTTAAAAGACGCGCCTCTCAAAATTTATGATGTCAATTTTCGTCAACCCTTCTACAATCAAGCTTTAGTAGAGGAATTAATGCAGCCTGCCGATGTTGTAAAAATGAATGATGAAGAACTTGAAATAATGAGTCATTGGTATGGACTGTCAAGCAAAACGGAGCGTGAACAAATGAAATACCTTAAAAATAAATTTAATTTAGACAAAATCGTTGTCACCAAAGGCGCAAATGGCGCAATGATGTTAGACCATTCAGGGCATTACGACTCGAAAGGCTTCAAAGTACAAGTGGTGGATACGGTTGGGAGTGGCGATGCGTTTTTAGCAGGTTTTTTAAAAAGTTTGTATTTTGACCATGCGTCACCACAATCGGCATTAAAATTTGCATGTGCACTTGGGGCATTGGTTGCGACACACAAAGGGGCGAATCCAATTGTAAATCAATCACATATATATCAAATTTTTAAACAAAATGAAGAATAACAAACTCTTACTCTGGTCTCTCACAGTCGCTTTATGCGGACTCTTGTTTGGATTAGACACTGCGGTTATTTCGGGTGCGGAGCAAAAAATCCAAAAACTTTGGAATTTACCCGACTGGCTTCATGGTCTTGCGATAGCGATGGCGTTGTACGGAACGGTCTTTGGTGCGGCGTATGGCGGCTGGTTCGCAGATTTGCTGGGTCGGAAACGCGCTCTTTTTTGGGTGGGTTTCGGATTTTTCATTTCGGCGGTCGGTTCGGCGGTTGCGCAAGACGTTTATACATTTATGGCATTCCGCTTATTGGGCGGTTTGTGCATTGGCGCGTCGTCGGTGGTCGCCCCTATCTACATATCCGAAATCGCGCCTGCGAAATCACGCGGATTTTTGGTTGCTTTATTCCAATTCAACATTGTTTTTGGGATTATGGCGGCTTATATATCAAACTATTTGTTTCAAAATGCGGGTTCTGAAAACGCTTGGCGATGGATGTTAGGGATTGTAGGGATTCCATCTTTGATTTTCACGGTTTTGACGATGTTAATTTCGGAAAGTCCGCGTTGGTTAGCGTTAGTTAAAGGGGACAATGTAGCTGCAAAAGCAGTGTTAGACGAAATTGACCCCGAAGCATCCGCAGATACTTTAAAATCTATTTTAGAATCTCAAGCCTCCACTAAAAACCAACCTGCCGTTTCATTTTTCTCAGGCAAATACAATTTACCTATTTTATTAGCTTTTTTATTAGCTTTTTTCAATCAAGTATCTGGAATTAATGCCGTTATATATTACGCACCGCGCATATTTGAATCAACAGGTTTAGGCGCATCTACCGCCTTACTTTCGACCGCAGGCATCGGTTTAGTAAACCTTATTTTCACAGTGATTGGGGTTTCCATGATTGATAAATTTGGTCGTCGCGTGCTAATGTACATTGGTTCAATTGGTTACATAGTATCATTAGCACTCATAGCAAGAGCTTTTTACACAAATTCTTTTGATGGCGTTCAAATCTTTGTATTTATGTTTATCGCGTCCCACGCGATTGGACAAGGCGCGGTGATTTGGGTCTTTTTCTCAGAAATCTTTCCGAATGAAGTGCGGGCAAGTGGACAGGCTTTTGGCTGTTTTGTGCATTGGGTATTTGCGGCGATTATTACAAACGTTTTCCCAATTTTTTCCACAAAATTTGGCGGTGGCCCCATATTTTTATTTTTCTCAGTAATGATGATTTTTCAATTATTATATGTTCGTTTTATGATGCCCGAAACGAAAGGCGTTGCATTGGAAGACATGCAAACGCGATTCCATTAAGGAATGATGAATGATACATGATGAATCACAAAGATTCATCATGTATCATTCATCATTCATCATTAATAATCAATGTTTTATGGATTTAAAAATAAATCATATCCAACATATTGGCATTCCTGTTACGGACATAAGCGTTTCAGAAGCCTTTTATGAACGAATGGGTTTTAAGAACGTCATGCCTTCCACCTTTGAACACAATGGCGAAAAAGGTGGGATTGTGGCAATGATGCAAAAGGGTGATATGATTATTGAACTCTATCAAATGCCTAAAAAAGAATTAGTTAAAATCAGAAAACGCAAAGATGGGCATATTGATCATGTGGCATTTGACGTATCCGATGTAGAAGCAACCTTTAACTTATTGAAAATCAATGGTTTCCAAGTATTAGAAGCGGCACCTGTATTTTTGGCATTTTGGAAAAAGGGGTGTAAATATTTCAATATTTTGGGACCCGATGGCGAGCGATTAGAATTTAATCAAATATTGTAATTGCAACAAATTTTCTTTTGAATGAAAGGTTGTATAGGTGTTTTGCATACCTATACAACCTTTTTTGTGCATGAATTGCTAAACCTTATCAATTTCAATTTTCTGTCAAACCGTTCAACGACTGTATCACGGACTCGAATGCCAACAATTCTTGTTTAGTAGGTTCTCTTTTTTGGACATTCATCGCCACAGAAAAGCCATTTTGAAACTTTTTGCCTGGATTAATGTAGCAAATGTACTGATAAAAACGACTTTGCAAATAAACCACCTTCGCAAAACAAACATAATTTTTATGCTTATATTTGACATCTTTCACTTTTGCCGTTGGAAACTCTTTTTTATACCCGTTCACATCATGATTTAAATCATCTATTGTATTTTCATCCTGCTTTTTAAACAACAAAACTTGTATTAATGCCCCGCCCGCCGTCAAAGATTGCTCATTTTCATAAAACACAATGTTTGAAAAAAAATCTTTGGCGCGTTCTTTATCGCCAGTCCAGCGTTTCGGCTCCTTGACCGAGTACGCGTAACCTGAACCCGTAACGTGCATAGTCATGGTGTCGGGTGCGGGCGCGAAATAAGTGGGCGGCAATGAGGTCGAATCTTGAGATTGCGCCGTAATATCAAGGCTACAAGCTAAGAATATCAGTCCGAAAAGCGGTATTTTTGTCATTTTCAAGCAAAATTTGGATTAAACGAATCTCTGAAAAACGGTTTCAAGCAAATACTGTTCAAAAATAAACCTTTATCTCGAATATCGCAACACTATGTTTACATATTATTTTTTGTGTTAAAAAAATCAATCGCTTTTCGGACCGAACCTTGTTTTTTCAACAATTCACCTGCTGTTATTTCGTCCAATCCTAATGATTCCATGACCATTTTGGTACCGCGTTTCACCAATTTTAGATTTGCCAAGTGCATATCTACCATGCGATTGCCTTTGACGCGCCCCATTTGAATCATCAAAGTCGTCGAAATCATATTCAAAACCAATTTGGTTGCAGTCCCAGATTTCATGCGTGTACTGCCTGTAACGAATTCGGGCCCAACGACGATTTCAATTGGAAACCTTGCTGCTGCCGCTACTGGCGAACCCGCATTACACACAATGCAGCCTGTCAAACAACCTGCTGCTTGTGCCGATTGCAACCCGCCAATGACATAAGGCGTTGTTCCAGAAGCCGCGATTCCAATTACAATATCTTGATTACCAATGGAATACGCTTGCATATCTTTCCACGCTTGTTCTGAATGGTCTTCTGCAAATTCGACAGCATGGCGCAAAGCATGGTCACCGCCTGCAATCAAACCAATGAACCAATCTTTCGGCGCACCAAAAGTGGGCGGAATTTCAGACGCATCCAGTACGCCTAAACGCCCCGATGTACCAGCACCTATATAAAAAATTTTACCTCCATTGCGCATGCGCTCGGCAGCCGCAGTGATAAATGCCTCGATTTGCGGCAATGCTTTTTGTACGGCTTTGGGGACAGATAAATCTTCTTTGTTCATGGCGCGGAGGAGTTCTCTGACGCTCTTGGATTCTAAATTATCATAATGTGAGGGCGATTCGGTCGTTAATTTCATACAAAAAGGCTGAGTTGTGATAGTAAATTTTTTTGCATATAACTAAAAAACGGTTTTAATGAATGAAATGTTTATATATAATCAAAACAAAAATTCATCAATTTTCGATTTTTACAACTTTTTAAGCATCAAGGTTGTTTATTTTCAATAAAGCGTTCTTCATTAAACCTAAACCATCAAAAAAAGTCAATCTTATGCAAGATCCTACTGCCGTCAGCCGAAAACAAGACCACATTGATTTAGCATTTCGGTCTCAAATCGGCGCGACAGATTCGCGTTTTTACTACGAACCGTTATTTTCAGCGCATCCTGACCAAAATACTTTAAAACCTTTTGTTTTTTTTAACAAAACGTTTAAAATTCCGATGTGGGTCAGTAGTATGACAGGAGGAACTGCGAAAGCGCGTATCATCAATCGTAATCTCGCTCGTGCGGCGCGTGATTTTGGTTTTGGGATGGGCTTGGGTTCGTGTCGGCAACTGCTGTATGACCAAGAACATTTGACAGATTTTGACGTGCGTGAATTGTTAGGATATGATTTGCCGTTATTTGCCAATCTTGGAATTGCTCAATTGGAGCGTTTGATAGACCGACATGAGTTGCATTTGGTAATACGATTAATTGATATATTAAAAGCGGATGGTTTGATTATTCATGTCAATCCGATGCAAGAGTGGTTGCAACCCGAAGGCGATAGATTCAAAAGATCGCCCATTGAAACCATTGAAACGATTGTGGAAAAGATTGATTGTCAATTGATTGTGAAAGAAGTGGGGCAAGGATTTGGTTATCATAGTTTGAAAAAATTGTTTCAATTGCCCTTAGCGGCGGTTGATTTTGCGGCAAGTGGTGGGACTAATTTTGCCCAAGTTGAACTATTGCGTAGTAGTAATGAACAGAAAAATTTATATGAAAAATTAGCATTTTTGGGGCATACGGCGGAAGAAATGGTTGATTTTACAAATCAAATTAAAAGAGAATTAGGTGACGCAATGCGGTGTCAGCAAGTCATTATATCAGGCGGTATTCGGCATTTTTTAGATGGTTTTTATTTGATGAAAAAATTGAATATGCCATCTGTGTATGGACAGGCTGCTGGTTTTTTGCAACATGCGCAAGGTCATTATGATGATTTGTTTAAATATGTGGAGTCGCAAGTGAATGGATTAGCATTGGCAGAGGCGTATTTGCGCATTCGATAATTTGTGAATTAGGATTTTTTGGATTTTAAAGATTAAATAGGATTAATTTCAAGGATTATTAGAATTTAATCCTAAAAATATTTGAAACCAATCCTATTTAATCCCCAAAAACCTAATTCAAAAAACTATTCATTGAGATTCCAATCATAATCCAAATACTCTATGGTTATATTTTCCGTCATTTTGACATTTGAATATTGATTTATAAACTCAAATAACCGTCGTTTTTTGGTAAAATCGCCTCGATACCACGAAAAAATCTTAGATAATTCCGCTTTTTGTGTTGAAATTTTATTCCGAACACCATCATTTAAAAAAGATTGCGCTTGTTGCGTGAGTTGTGCATCCAATTTTTCAGCAACATAAGCCTCATTTAACAATTTTGGACAAGATTTTGAAGCACAATTGACCGCAAAATGAATACGCGGCTCTTGAAATTGAACGCGCAGAATACCATGTTCAACATTATTGAGATGATACAATTTGTTTTCAATCGGAATGAACTCCATTTGCCAGACATCATTCACAAATGGAATCCCTGATTTGATAGCTTTAATACTTTTTACAGGATAGTTTTTGAGAATAAGTTGCACCGTATAAGCGTTATAGGTATTAATCCAATACGCCATTTGTTCATTTTTAGTCCAATTTTTATCATTTGGGTAGCCTTGAGAAAGCAAATTAAGATACGCTTTGAATGCCGAACTATCGCCAATAAAACCTTTATAATTGACGACACCTGCCGCGCTAACATGTTTTTTCAACAAAGTATCCCACAAATTGTGGTGAATCGGCTTCGAGTCAGAACGAACGGTTTTGACTGAAAAACAAGCGTTACAACTCGTAATGAGGAGCAACGTATAGCTCAAAAATAAGACCTTTTGTGAAGTTTTCATTTTACTTTTACAAAATTTAAACCATTAAGTAATCATTTTTTATAACATATAAATATTTATGCCAGAACAGTATCGGTTGAAAAATGCTCATCCTATTTGTAAAAATGCAGAAGAAATTGTGACCAAAATTTCTGCGACCCAAAATGTGGAACGGGTTTATTTTGCCTATAAAAATTCTCGAATTGGTTGTCTCCGATTTGGGCGTGGGGAGCGTTTGTTGATTGCATTTCATGGATTTGGCGACCGTTCTAACTTATTTTTGGAGTTGCAAAATTCACTTGAATCGCATTACACTGTTTACGCAGTGGATTTGCCGCATCACGGGCATACACAATGGCGCGAATCTTTTTTCAACAAACGAGATATTAAGCGCATTATTTCGACGATTACAGAGATGGAAAATAAATATAGGTTTGAACTAATGGGTTATAGTTTCGGTGCGCGTATCATTCAACGCATGGTTTGGGAATTCGCACCGCGCCTTGACCGCCTTTATTTGATTGCGCCCGACGGTTTTAATACCAAAGGCATGTTTGAAATTTCGATGGTGCCGCGTCAAATTCGATATGCACTTTGGTGGATTTTAAACAAACCGTTTTGGTTTTTGCGGATTTTAACGCTGTTTAGAAAATACAAATTGATTAATCAATTTATATATGATTTTACATTTAAACATTTGGGGCGGGTGGAACGGCGCGTTCGATTATTTTCGTATTGGCTTTCGATGGATGATTTTGTCATTCCGATGCGGCGCGTTTTAGAAAAATTCAATCGTATTGAAATTCCGATTGATTTATTTTTTGGTGAAAAAGACCCAATTATACCTGTTTCGACAGGGAAAATGTTAGAAAAAGCATTGCCAATGGCTCGATTACATATTTTGAATGCAACGCATAGATTGGTTACACCTGCATTGGACGCATTATTGAAAAAAATATTACATACAGAAATTTCTGAAGAAACGATTGATTTTTGCGAACACATAGTTACGTAGGCAACATAGATTTTATAATCTATTGATACTTAATTACTTATCAATCAATTATAAAATTTATATTGCCTATAGACCGATGCGTTTGCATTAATTACATTCGTCAAAATCGCGGACTATCTTCATCAACATAATCAAATCACTATAAAATTCTCGAATTAAGTCAAAACTCACATTCGATTGCCACAAAACAGGTTCTAAAATATCTTTTTGTTGCGAAACGGCGATATAAATATTGGAATCTATAAAAGAAACATACATATCTTTTCCTGTCATATCGCGGTATTTAAGCAACAATTTTTGCATATCTTCCGATAAAAAGCGTTTTACATTTGCATCAGGTGTTGCATATACAACAAAACTCTCTTTAAAACGCGCATTTTTTATCAGTTCATACTTACGCCCGTGTGATTTCAAATTAAAACTTTTAAGCGTATCTAAATAATTCTGTCTCAAATGGTCAGGTAAAATAATCATTTGACCCGTAATCGAAAGATGCGATTTCGCATGGAGGAACACGCCCCGAAACACGCTATCTAACCGATTTAAAACCGCAGAATTGGTTTTGACAGATAATTCACTTAATTCAAACTCTAATTCTCCAATTTTGCCTGTGATGTAATCTTCACCGACATAATCAAAGCCAGTTGCCGAAAAAAGTTTGCTTTCAAAAAACACTTTTGGGTCAATAGATGCATTTTCTTTATACTCTAAAGTGCTGTAATTCACATCATTATCTATGAAATCTAATACTAAATTGACAATCTTCGGTTTGAAAACGTGTTTGAATTTTTCTAATTCATAGTAGAGAAATGTGATATACAAAACCACAGGTATCATCAATATTAATGTGATGACAAAAATTCCTATATAAAGTTGTAGGAATATGATTCCCAAAATCAATAAGAATGAGCCAGCAAGCAACAAGAGCAGTTGGTGCCGTTTGCGCTCCATGCGCATCAATTCTGGGTGAATCGTATGGTTATAATACTGCCGCAAATCGTCGGGCAGGTACGGGAGCATTACTGACATAGCATGTTAGTGTATTAACGATGGTTTGGTTTTGGTTGAATCATTTACGGATTTTTAATAATGATGAATGATGAATAATAAATTTTATAATTCATTGATTGTTATTGATTTATGAAATTTATTATTCATTATTTATAATTCACCATTTAGATTGCACCTTTTCTTTTTTCGTAATCTACGATAAACTCTGTGATAACGCTTTGAACTAAATCTTTCATAAACGCTCTTTCAAGTTTAGCGATATTTTTTAATTTATCAATTTTAGCGGATTCAAACAATAGCGTGATGCGTTTGACGGCAGCATGCTCCATGCCCGCCAAACTCGTATCCATTGTCTGCCGAATGAGCGCGTCCAAACCACTCAACGGTTTTTTAAAAGCTCTCGCACTCTCCTCAAACGGGTCGTCCTCAATGCCGACCGAACGTTTGATTTTCGTAACCCTTTCTTCTACTGCCTCAGTCATTGCGTCACGAAACAGCGCGTCCAAATCCGAAGTGAAATTCTTCAGGGTCGCTTTTTTGTTCGACACAGGCGATACAGTAGGCGCGGTCGGTAAATCCGCAGCGATGTCCTCATTTGTAATTTTCAGAGGTTCCGTTTCCGAATCGTCGAAAATACTATCAAAATCACTTGTAAATTTTTTTTTAGCCACTTTGTTTTGAATGAAGCATTGATTTAAATAAAATCTGTAATTCGTTTTAAATCAATAGTTTAAGCAAATACGGCTCCTTCGACCCGCGATAAAACTTCTTTTGCCAACGACAAATAATCTTCCGCCCCCGCACTTTTGGGCTGATAGGCAAAAATATCTTTTCGTTGTGCGGGTGCTTCCGCAAGCGCGACATTATCCCGAATATACGTTTTAAATACTTTTTCGCCAAAATGTTTGTGAATCGTATCCACTACATCCCGATTTAAAACGCGTCTTGCATCATACATCGTTGCGATTACGCCGCCAATATCTAAATTTTTGTTTAATCTAAATTTGACTTTATCAACAACTTGTTTTATTTTAGCTAAACCTTGTAACGCCAAAAATTGCGTTTGCAACGGAATTAAGATATAACGACTGCTCGTCAACGCATTCAGCGTCAACAAACCAAGCGACGGCGGACAATCTAACAAAATGTAGTCATATTTGTCAACCACCGTCTCGAACAATTCGCGCAAAATATACTCGCGCCCTGCCTCGTTAATCAACTCCATTTCCGCGCCCGACAGGTCGAGCGACGATGTGATAACATCCATATTGGGTTTATACGTATAAGGTTGCAATTCGCCCTCGCCGCGCAATGCCTCATAAATCGTAATTTTCTGACGCGGAATCCCCAATGAAAGCGTCAAATTTGCTTGCGGGTCGAGGTCAATGAGCAATACTTTTTTGCCCAGTTCGACTAATCCAGCACCTATATTAATCGTACTTGTCGTTTTGCCGACTCCGCCTTTATGATTTAGCAATGAAATGATCGTCCCCATAGTTTTCTGCTGTTCGTTTGGAGCAGCACAAATCGTGTGATAGATTAAAAAAGGTTGTTATAATAGAAAATCCGCCGTAAAAATAATCTTTTTTTGGATTATTCACGACTTTTTGCAAGGTTTTACAATTTTTTTTTGGAAAAGTTGCAATTTAAGGATATTCAGAGTGCGTATAGCGCGGATTCTGGCAGATTTCTTATGAAAACAAAGGCAAAATGAATTCAATCAATGATTAGATAGAATTGAATTGATTGGA
>JBEEMZ010000075.1:0-18858 GCA_041192405.1 Bacteroidota bacterium
TTTTTGGCGGCGATACACAGACTTTTGTCACTTCTCCGCAGTTGTCAGTAGATAGTTAGTTGGTTCGTTAACTAATTGATTATCAACTAACTAACCAACTAACTAACTAACCAACTAACCAACTAACTTAGTATGCCAACAGATATTTGTATGTGTACAGGCGGCGATTGTCCGCAAAAAGAACATTGCCTTCGGTTTACGGGCGCGATTTACGGCAGACAAGATTTCTTCGGAACGCCACCGTATTTGCAGCATCCCAATCAATGTGAATATTTTTTAGATGATAGACCTTCACCTGAGGCGGTGCGGATTCAAGCGTATTCTTTTTGGCAACAAGCGGGTTGCCCGAGTGGGCGCGATATGTCGTATTGGTTTCGGGCGGAAGCGTATTTATTGGAATTGCGAAGGCGTTAATTAGTTGGTTAGTTAAATTATTGATAATCAATGATTTAACTAACCAACCAACAAACCGTCACCGCCCGCGCCAACTGCACCAATCAGATGAGAAAAATCGCGCTTAAACATAGATAAACGAGCATTATCAGGCAATTTAAATTGGTCAAACGTCAAATGACCTAAACTGCACGAATTTTCAAGGAACGTACACAATCATTTGTGAAAATTAGTGAAATTCGTGGCTTATTTTGTAGCTTTGCACGTTTTTCACAACAAGATTTAAAAACATCCAAATATCGGCATCGTTGAAAACGAAAAAGCTTAAAAAAGATAAGTACAACGTCATTACACTCGGTTGTTCTAAAAATGTGGTGGACAGCGAAAATCTGATAACGCAATTACGCGGTAATGCGTTTGACGTGGTTCACGACAGTGAAAAGGCGGATGCAAATATCATTATCGTCAATACTTGCGGTTTCATAGATTTGGCAAAGGAGGAGTCGGTCAATACAATTTTGGAATATGCCGAAGTCAAAAAGAAAGGTGGCATTGATAAATTATATGTAACGGGCTGTTTATCACAGCGTTATAAAGATGATTTGGAAAGAGATATTCCAGAAGTAGATGCGTATTTTGGCACGATGGAGCTTCCTGGATTGCTCGCTAAACTCAATGCCGATTATAAACATGATTTGATTGGGGAACGCGTCACGACGACTCCTCAACATTTTGCGTATTTGAAGATTTCAGAAGGTTGTAATCGGACGTGTTCTTTTTGTGCGATTCCGTTGATGCGCGGCAAACATATTTCACAACCCATTGAAAAATTGGTCAAAGAAGCGAAAAATTTGGCGCGAATGGGCGTGAAAGAATTGATTTTAATCGCACAGGAATTGACCTATTACGGTTTAGACTTATACAAAAAACGCGCATTATCAGAGCTTTTGGAAGCATTGAACGACATTGACGGCATTGAATGGATTCGATTGCATTACGCGTATCCGTCGAAATTCCCAATGGAAGTATTTGATACGATGGCGCGGTTGCCAAAAGTTTGCAAATATTTGGATATTCCGTTGCAACATATTGATAATCAAGTGTTAGCGCGGATGCACAGGCAGATTACGCGAGAAGAAACGATTGAATTAATTCGCATTGCGCGAGAAAAAGTACCGAATATTGCTTTACGAACAACGATGTTAGTCGGTTTCCCTGGCGAGACCGAAGCCGAATTTGAAACATTATGTCGTTTTATTGAGGAAATGCGTTTTGAACGCGTTGGTGTTTTTCAATATTCGCATGAAGAAGGGACTTCCGCACATCTTTTGGAAGACAACGTGCCGCCAGAAGTGAAAGCATCTCGCGCTGCTCGGTTGATGGCGATTCAAGAAGATATTTCGTTTGAAAAAAATGAAGCCAAAATTGGACAAACCATGAAAGTATTGTTTGACCGCAAAGAAGGAGCGTATTTTGTGGGTCGGACGGAGTTTGATTCGCCCGAAGTGGATAATGAAGTGTTGGTAAAAGCGCGTAAAAGCTATGTTAGAATAGGCGATTTTGCTCATGTGAAGATTACGAATGTAGAGGCATTTGATTTATATGGTACAGTTGTACTGGACGGTCAGAATTAGGATTTTTGGGATTAAATTGGATTGATTATAAGGATTTACGACAACGCCGTTTGGAAGGTTTCAAACCTTCCAAACGGTCTATCTAATTGATTATCAATTATTTATCTAAAAAAAGTTTGTCGTTTATTTTACATCATCTACTTATAAGGGTTTATGGTATATAATTTTTATAAATCCTCCTCATCAATCCCATTTAATCCTAAAATCCTAATTCAAAAAATTACAAAAAATCAACATCTATATCATACGGATATTCCATAAGATACACAATTGCTTTATCCACATTCATATTTTGAAACACAATTTTATATAACATATCGGTTATCGGCATGTGCAACTTATAAGTACGCGCCACACGATGCACAATCTGAAGCGTCCGCACACCTTCCGCAACTTCCTTGGCAGTTGCCTTGATTTGTTCAGGCGTTTCCCCTTTTGCCAAGCGCATCCCAAACGTATAATTCCTACTATTGGAACTTGTTGCCGTCGCAATCAAGTCGCCAATGCCCGCCGTTCCCAAAAAAGCCTTATTACTCGTGCCTAAACGCGTTCCAAAAGCAATCATTTCGCTCAAACCGCGTGTAATCAGTAATGCTTGCATATTTTTACCCAAACCTTTGCCCCCCAAAATCCCAGAACCCAATGCAATAATATTTTTCAATGCACCCGCAAATTCCGCCCCTAAGATTTCTGGCGTACCAAAAACATGAAATCGCTTGCTTTGAAACGATTTTTTACCCGCATCAATCACTTCTTTAAACCGACTCCCAATCACAGATGCCGCAGGTTGTCCCGCCAAAATCTCTGATGCCAAATTCGGTCCCGCAAGGCAGCCAATGCGCACAACCGTACTTTCTTCGGCAATAACTTCGCTCATGGTGCGGACATGTGCCCGCGTAATTGGCGTGTTATTATTGACATCAAGCGCATTTTCGTCTAAACCAATTACATCAAATCCTTTGGTGCCATGAATCATAAAATGATAAGGGCGCAAGTGTGGCGAAAACGTGCGCATCATGTTACGGAAATTGCCCGATGGCACGACAGGAAATAAAATTTCGCAAGTCTCGCAAATTTCCCTTACATCACTTGTTGCTCGTACTCTTGGAGCCAATTTTGTATTGTAATGAGTGTTTTTTTGATTAATGTTCGCCACCGTTTCAGGGGTACGACTATACATCAATACATCTTTATTTTCTGCTAATAATTGTGCGATGGCAACTCCAAAACTGCCTGAACCGATAATCCCTACTGTGGATGACATAATTATATTTTTTATACGACTTAACGTCGGCGAGGTTTACCCCGACGTTGCTTAAATAATAGCTTTCCGAATCCGCACTAATTTTTCAAGCAGCGATTCCAACTGCGACAAAGGTAACATATTTGCGCCATCACTTTTAGCAATCGCAGGATTTGGATGCGTTTCGATGAACAAACCATTTGCACCAACTGCAATTGCCGCTTTCGCAATTGTCTCAATAAGTGCAGGTTTTCCGCCCGTGACCCCCGTTTTAGAATTGGGTTGTTGCAGCGAATGCGTACAATCCATCACAACGGATGCTCCAAATTGTTGCATTTCAGGAATATTCCTAAAATCAACGACCAAATCTTGATACCCAAATGTGTTGCCACGTTCTATCAACATCACTTTTGAATTGCCCGAATCCACTACTTTTTGCAAAGCATGTTGCATCGTTTCGGGACTTGCAAACTGACCTTTTTTGATACTAATGACTTTCCCCGTTTTGGCGGCAGCCACTAAAAGGTTCGTTTGGCGACATAAAAATGCGGGAATCTGCAAAATATCCACATATTGTGCGGCAATTTCCGCTTCTTCATCGGTATGAATATCGGTTGTCGTCGGCAAATGATATTTTTCGCCTACTTTTTTAAGAATATTCAAGGCATTTTCGTCGCCGATGCCTGTAAAAGAATCTAAACGACTGCGATTTGCTTTACGATAAGAACCTTTAAAAATATAAGGAATTTGTAATCTTTCACAAATTTTAGAAACTTTTTCAGCGATTTCCATCGCAATCGCTTCACTTTCAATAGCACACGGACCTGATATTAAGAAAAATTGTCCGCTATCCGCAAAACGAATTTTGGGTATTTGTTGAATCATTAGGTAATGATGAATAATAAATGATGAATGATGAATCTTTTAATTGATTGATAATCAATGAATTGAATCATTTAACAATGGAATGAGGTTGAGATAAAGGGAGTGCCATGATTTGTTTTAAAATATTTTCAGCATCGCCATCGCCTTGTTGAATCGTCCATGCACATTGCGAATAATAAACATTTCGTTCTTCAATTTTGTTTGAAATGAATTGTTTTAACGCTTCATCGGAACGACCGCCAAGTACAGGTCGTTTATCACTTTCGCTTTTCAGTCTTGTAAACAATAAATCAGTATTCGCTTGTAAATAAAGCGTTATACCATGCTGATTCATCCACGCCATATTGTCGTGAAAACAAGGTGCGCCGCCGCCCGTTGCAATAACAGCATTTTGTACGGGCAACATTTCACGCAATTTATCTCGTTCTAAACGCCGAAAATAAGGTTCTCCATGTTGTGTAAAAATAGTTGCAATGGTTTGATTTTCAGCATGTTGCAAATATTCGTCCATGTCAATGAACGATAGATTGAGTTTTTCAGCCAACCGTTTTCCAATGAAACTTTTGCCGCAACCCATGAATCCGATTAAAAAAATTTTCATGATAAATTAATTGGTTAAAAAAAGCACGCTAATTAAAACGCGAATAACGCGGATTTCGACCAACTATCTCTATTTTTGAGATAAAAATAGAGAATCAGTTATTAAAAAATCTGCGTTATCCGCGTTCTAATTATACCTTACAAATATTTGATTATCAATTAGTTAGATAACATTGTTGGCATCACCAACATCAAAATATCTTCACCATCCGTTTCAATGGCAGGACGTAAAATTCCCGCACGAGTCGGCGTTGAAAGCTCCATTTTGACCTCATCCGATTCCAATACATTCAACATTTCCATTAAAAATTTGGCATTGAAACCAATTGTCAAGGGCGCACCATTATAGATGCATGGCAATTGTTTAGTTGCTTCGTTGCTGAAATCCAAATCTTGCGCGGAAATCGTTAAACTTTTATCGCTGATATGTAGAACGACTTGATTGGTTGTTTTATTCGCATAAATCACAATCAATTTCAACGAATCATGGAAAATTTTGCGTTCTAACGAAACAATATTTGGATTATTCACGGGGATGACCGCATTATAATCTGGATAACGCGCATCAATCAACCGACAAGACATATTTACATTGCCAAAATTGAAAAATGCATTCGATTTTGTAAACGCAACCTCAACCGTTTGTCCTGCTTTCAGTGCTTTTTGCAACAAAGTCAATGCTTTTTTAGGCACAATAAACGTTGCAGAATGCTCACTTTGTACAGATGTGAACGTATAACGCACCAATTTATGTGCATCGGTCGCTACCAAAGTCAATTTATTTTCCTCAATTTGGAAAAAAACACCCGTCATTTGCGGACGCAACTCATCATTACTGGTTGCAAAAAGCGTTTTCGTAATGCCTTGAATTAACACATTTGCAGGCACATTGATTTTTTCTGCGGCTTCAGGCTCAGGAATGCGTGGATAATCCGAACCATTTTCGCCCACTAATTTACATTTACCATCGGTAGAAATGATTTCGATGCCAAAAGTGTCCGTATTAATGGAAATGGTCACAGGTTGGTCGCCGAGTGCTTTGAGCGTGTCTTGCAACATTTTCGCAGGCACCGCAACGGAACCTTCTGAATCAGAACTCACTTCCATCTGAGTGGTCATAGAAGTTTCCAAATCGGTTGCTGCGATAGTCAGATTATCGCCTTGAAGTGTAAACAAAAAGTTTTCTAAAATAGGTAATACTGGATTTGAGCCAATTGCACCACCGACTAATTGCAATTGTTTCAAAAGATTGTTAGAGGATACTGTAAATTTCATCGAAATATCACTTTTTTGATTATATTTATGATTTTTAATATCGGTTTTTAAGTCAATTGATGACATTTAATTTCCGACGGCGCAAAATTACACTAAAATTTTAGACTACAAAATGAAAATTATCCACATTATGTGGATAACTTTTGGATTTTGGATTCTGGATTGTAGATTTTGGAATTCGCATGAAGCCTCTATTCAAAAGATAAAAATAGGCTTGATTTTTGCAAAATTAAACTTCGTATTGGCTAAAATTATATCGCAATTTTACCCAAGACGAGCCTATCTCGGAAACTATAAAATCCGAAATCCGAAATCCGAAATCCGAAATCAATTATGAGAAACTGCCGACTTGACTTGTTCAAAAAAGCGACTTTTTTAAGTTCTTTTTGTCTGCAACTGAATCTTGGATTTGCTCAAATGCAAGATTCCATTTATACGACCGCTGAAATGATGCCTTATTTTCAAGGTTGTGCTTCATTGAAAGAGGGTACGCCTGAAAAAAGAAGTTGTTCTAACAAACTATTAGCCACTTTTTTAGCGCAAAATTTAATTTTGCCTCAAAATGATGCCGAAGGAACCGTTTATGTCTCTTTTGTGGTGGATGAAATTGGCGATTTAGTGGAGCCGAAAATCATTCGCGGCATTAGTTGGGCACATGATTCTGCGGCATTGAGCGTTTTGAAACGCATGCCAAAATGGGAAGCGGGCAAAGACAAAGGTAAAAATATTAAATTCAAATGGACATTACCAATTCGTTTTGCGGCTAAAAAAGATGAATCGGCGGGCGATTTTAAAATCAATTGGGGGACACTTACAAGTGAAAGTATTGCCAAAGATGCGCTAAAAGAATGGCTGAATACGCCGATTACGATTCGAGATGAAAAAGGTAATTTATTGGAAATCAATGAGTTAGTAGTAGAAAGAGAGCATGAAGGCAAGTTTTCAGAAATCCAAACGACGGCGGGAAAGTTGAGTGCTGAACAAATGAAACTCATTAAAAAAATGAAAACGGGTGATACTTTAACATTTACGGTGACGGTTCAACGCGGTGGAAAATTTTTATATGCGGATAAAAGTTTTAAAATTAATTGAAACTTTATGCAAGTTAAATTATCTTTGTAGCGATTAACGAATCGTTCAAAGTATGAAAAAAATAATTTACAAGTTTTTGTTTCAGAATGTATGGGGCTGGAAAATTGTGGATCCATATCCGCAAACGGCTGTACAATCGGTTGTAATGGTGTTGCACCACACATCGAATTGGGATTTTCCGATTGGCATTTTTTTGCGCACGTTGGAAGACGTGAATATTCGTTTTGTTGGGAAAAACAGTTTGTTTAAAATTCCAATATTCGGAAGTTATATGAGTTGGATGGGTGGACATCCTGTTGACCGCAGCAAACGCACCGATTTTGTACAAGCGGTTGCCAATATTTTTAAGAAAGTGCCTGATTTTAAACTGTGTTTTGCGGTCGAAGGTACGCGGGAGAAAGTGAAAGCCTTGAAAACAGGTTTTTATTATGTTGCGCATACGGCGGGCGTGCCGATTGTGCCTTGTAAGTTTGATTGGGGCAAAAAACAAGTTGGTTTTGGGCAGCCATTTCATACGACAGGCGATTATGAAAAAGATTTGAAACAATTGTTACAATATTTTATTGGGGTTAACGGTAAAAATACAGAAAATGATTTTGATATAGAAGCTGTTTTGAAACTGCAAACCCATAGCGACAGAGGAGATAGAGTATCTTAATGTTCAATATACTATGTCACTTATGTCGCTATGGGTTTGCAATTTACAACATGCTATGTGTCCTACGTCCCTATGCGTTTGTAAAAATAAAAAAATTAATTCAAACCGCAATTTTTATTTTTCTTTCGCAAAAGAAGATTACCTTTGCGCACGACTTGAAAATGGGGGATTAGCTCATCTGGCTAGAGCGTTAGCGTGGCACGCTAAAGGTGATGGGTTCGAGTCCCATATCCTCCACTAATTTTTTTAAGTAATTGATAATCAATTTATTACAAATAAGAAGCTACTTTGCTATTGAAACTTCAATGCGAATGTAGCTTTTTTTAATCCACATAAACCACCCTTCTATGATTAGTCTAAAAAGATATCAACTCGTTTTTGCCACTGCGAATGCGCATAAAATACGGGAAATCAACGAAATATTAATGATGACACCTGTTTCAGTGGTCAGCATGGCAGATATGGGTTGCACCGACGAAATTCCCGAAACGCAACCTACGATTCAAGGAAATGCCATTCAAAAAGCCGAATATTTACACAAAAAGTATCAAATCAATTGTTTTTCGGAAGATTCTGGTTTGGAAATAGATGCTTTGAATGGTGAACCAGGCGTTGATTCCGCCTTTTATTCGGGCAGCCGCGACGCGCAACAAAATATTAATTTGGTTTTAAACAAATTAGGTCGAAAACGCAAGCGAACGGCGCGTTTTCGCACGGTCATTGCCTTGATTTTGGAAGACAAGCAGCATTTGTTTGAAGGCGTTTGTGAAGGAACCATTCGTTTCAAATCATCGGGCTCCAACGGTTTTGGTTATGATCCCATTTTTCAACCAAACGGTTTTGACAAAACGTTTGCTGAATTACCTGCTGAAATTAAAAATCACATCAGTCATCGAGCGAAAGCCGTGCAACAATTGTATAATTTTTTGCAATCCTTGTAAAAAAAATGTCCTAAAACAGTCTGATTTACCAAACTTCATCTTACTTTTACCATGAAATTATGAAAAAATTTTACAGTGCGCTTTTTCAATTAAAAATATTGTTTTCATGGTCAAAATTGTTAAATTCGTTTCTACGTTATTTTTAACGGTCGGTTTGGTATGGGTTTTAAACAAATCGTTTAATATTGGAGGCGTTCCCGCGCCTGCGTTTGGTTCGTTTTTAAGTCCATTTACTGGTTTTTGGCAAAATGCGGAATTACCTGTGCCTGCTACTTTTCCAAATATTTTGTTAGATGGTTTGAAAGGCAAAACAGAAATCGCGTATGATGATAGATCGGTGGCACACATTTTTGCGGACAGTTTGATGGATGCGTTTTTTGCGCAGGGCTATTTGCATGCGAAAGACCGGCTTTGGCAAATGGATTTTGCAACTCGCGCTGCTTCTGGACGGCTTTCGGAAGTATTAGGAGAAAAAGCAATTACTAAAAATGGTATTGTCAATTACTTAGAGATGGATAAGACGCAAAGACGCAAAGGAATGGTCTTCGCGGCTGAAAATGCCATGAAGGGTTGGGCAAAATTTCCAGAAACGATGCGCTTATTAGAAAGTTATACGGCTGGTGCAAATGCTTATATAAATGGTTTAAAACCAAAGGATTATCCAGTTGAATTTAAAATCATGGGTTACAAGCCCGAGGCTTGGTCGATTTTAAAAACGTCTTTGATGATGAAAACGATGGCGCAAACGCTTTGTGCACATGAGGATGATTTGGAAACAACCAATGCACGAGCCTTGTTAAAAGCCGATTTTGACTTTGTTTTCCCCCAATATTTCAAAGAACAATCGCCGATTGTGCCAGAAGGTACGAAATGGGATTTTTCGCCTGTCGCACCTAAAATAAAACCTTTTGTTTCAAAAGATAGCAGTATTGGATTTATTGATTATGTGCCAACGGGCGAGCGTCCTGACCCAGGTAATGGTTCTAATAACTGGGCTGTTTCGGGCAAAAAAACAAAAAGTGGTAAACCTATTTTATGTGGTGACCCGCATTTGAATTTGCGTTTACCCAGCATTTGGTATGAAATGCAGATGAAAAGTGTTGATATGAATGTTTATGGTGTTTCAGTACCTGGCATTCCATGCATTGTGATTGGTTTTAATGAAAATATTGCTTGGACGGAAACTAATGTTGGGCAAGATGTAGGGGACTGGTACGCTATTAAATGGACGGATTCTACGCGCACGGAGTACATTTTAGATGGTCAAAAACGCAAAGCCGATTTAAAAATTGAAACATTTAGTGTTAAATCGAAAGGCGATGTGAAAGATACGGTGCGTTATACGGTTTGGGGACCTGTTGTTTATATGAGAGACACGTTTCCCAAAAAAGATTTGGCATTTCGCTGGCTGCCGCATGATGTGCCACTCGTAGATGAAATTAGTTCTTTGGTAAAGTTGACGAAGGCGAAAAATCATGCAGAATATTCAGAAGCGTTAAAAAATTATAGTAGCCCTGCTCAAAATTTCGCTTTTGCGTGTAAAGATGGTGATATTGCGTTGAAAGTGGCGGGTATCTTTCCGATTCGGGCGCGAAATCAAGGGCGATTTGTGCAAGACGGCAGTTTGAGTGCGAATGCTTGGGGCGGTTTTATTCCTCCTGACCATGTTCCGCAGTATAAAAATCCTGCTCGCGGTTACATTTCGTCTGCGAATCAACATTCTACCGACCCATCTTATCCTTATTATTATTTGAGCGAAGGTTTTGACGCGTATCGTGGGCGGTTGGTCAATCAAAAGTTGGCAAAAATGGATTCGATTACGGTTGAGAAGATGATGGCGATGCAAAATGATAATGATGGCTTGTCGGCGCGTGAAAATTTGCCCTTAATGTTGAAATATTTGGATTCGACGGCTTTGACAGCGATTGAAAAACCGTTTTTTGAAAAATTGAAAACGTGGAATTATCATTATGAAAAAGAGATGGGGGCTGAACCCATGCTTTTTGATATTTGGATAAAAGTGTTTCACGAGACGCTTTGGGATGAGATTTTTGCAGATAAAAATGCGAAGATATTATTAAAACCTAAGTTATATCGCACCACAGATTTGTTGAAAAACGATCTTAAAAACAAGTTTTTTGACATCAAATCAACGCCTGTGGTGGAAACGGCAAGTCAAGTTTTGACGCAAACATTCCAAAAAAGTGTAGAAGAAGTCAATAAAATATTGATAAATCCATTGAAACCTGTGAAAACGTATGCGGAATACAAGGGAACGGAAGTGCCACATTTGGCGATGATGCCAGGTTTTGGGCGCAAAAATTTGAATAATGGTGGGCATGCGAATTCGATTAACTCTATGAAAAAGAGTCACGGACCTTCTTGGAAAATGATTGTTGAAATGGATACATTTCCGAGAGCTTATGTGGTGTTTCCAGGCGGAATTAGTGGGAATCCTGGTTCAAAAAGTTATGATGCGTTTGTGGATAAATGGGTTGCGGGCGAATATTACGAAGCTCTTTTTATGCGCAAAGCGGATGAGCAAAATAAACGAATTGTTGGAAGACAACGTTTTGGCAAATAAAATTTGATATTTTGTCACTAATTACACGATTTTTCACAAATCATTTGTGAAAAATTCGTGTAATTAGTGGCAAAATTCTTAAATATTAATTTCGCCAACCATATTTTCAGGGCGCACCCATTCATCAAATTGTTCTGCCGTCAAATAACCTAATTGTATAGCGGTTTCTTTCAATGTTTGACCTTTTTTATGCGCCGTTTGAGCGATTTCAGCCGCTTTGTAATAACCAATTTTAGGATTCAAAGCAGTCACTAACATCAATGAGTTATCAACATGTTTTTTAATATTATCTTGCAATGGTTCGATGCCTTCTGCACATTTGTCATTGAACGAAACACAAACATCTGCAATCAATCGCGCTGAATGCAAGAAGTTATAGATCATCATTGGTTTAAATACATTCAATTCAAAATGTCCACATGCACCACCGATATTAATCGCAACATCATTTCCTAAAACTTGCGCCGCAACCATCGTCATCGCCTCACATTGCGTCGGATTGACCTTGCCCGGCATGATAGAGGAGCCAGGTTCGTTATCAGGAATATACAACTCACCAATCCCGCTTCTCGGTCCTGAAGCCAATAATCGAATATCATTAGCGATTTTCATCATACTTACTGCAATGGTTTTCAATGCTCCATGTGATTCTACGATGCCATCATGGGATGCCAATGCTTCAAATTTATTATGCGCTGTAATGAAAGGTAGATTTGTTAATCCTGCAATATGTTTTGCCACATTTTCGCTATAACCTTTGGGCGTATTGATGCCTGTGCCGACTGCTGTGCCACCCAAAGCCAATTCTGAAAGGTGCGCCAATGTATTTTTAATCGCTTTCAAACCATGATCTAATTGCGAAACATAGCCCGAAAATTCTTGTCCAAGTGTCAACGGAGTCGCATCCATAAGGTGCGTGCGCCCGATTTTGACCACATTTTTGAACTTTTTAGCCTTTTTATGCAACGTATCACGCAATTTCTTAACGCCAGGAATGGTTTGTTCCACCAAAATTTTATATGCCGAAATGTGCATTGCGGTTGGAAACGTATCGTTGCTGGACTGTGATTTATTCACATCATCATTCGGATTTAATACTTTGGTTTCATCCGCCAATTGCCCGCCGTTCAACACATGAGCGCGATAAGCAATGACTTCATTAACATTCATATTGCTTTGCGTACCCGAACCAGTCTGCCAAACGACCAAAGGAAATTGGTCAGATAAGCCACCTGCCAAAATTTCATCGCAGACTCTGCCAATTAAATCACATTTTTCTTTGGTCAGAATGCCCGCCTCAAAATTGGTTAACGCAGCCGCTTTTTTCAAATAAGCGAATGCAATAATAATTTCACGCGGCATTTTATTAATGTCTTGAGCGATAGGAAAATTGAGGACAGAACGTTGCGTTTGCGCTCCCCAATATTTATCCGCAGGTACTTGAACCTTACCCATCGTGTCTTTTTCAATCCGAAACTCCATTGTGTCTGGTGATTAAATTAGGAATAATTTGTATTTTCAATCTGCAAAATTACAAATTATTGGCAAATTAATAACTATCTAAATGGACTTTTGCAGCATATAAAAATTATTTCTGGATGCGAGATACCCATTTTATTGTATAATTGAAGTGGGTTAGATAAAAAATTGATAAAAATCATATACCTAAATACGATATATTCAAAAACTTGTCTTATATTTGCATAACCATTTGCAAAAGTCATATATTATTAGTGAAATCATAAAACAAACTCGATGAATGAATCCTTTTCACAATGCAGGTTGCGTGTACGCGTAACTTACATTGGACTTTTAATCTCTTTTTGGGCAACTGCGCAAGATGTGCATTTTAGTAATGCTGCACAAGTCCCGTTATACCTCAACCCTGCACAAACGGGTTTTTTCGATGGCAAAGCATCTATAAATCTCAGTAATCGGTTGCAATCTTTTTCAACAACAGCCGATTTTACAACAACGGCACTTTCATATCAATATCGTTTTCAACGCGTAGGAACCAAACCTTATTTGGCAATTGCAGGGCAGTTGCAATACGAAAAGGCGATATCAATTGATTTAAGTCATATCAATTTGGATGGAGCCTTTTCATATTCCTACCCGATGCCCAAAAATGCAACATTGCGTTTTGGAGGTATGCTTGGAATTCATCAACGTTCTAATTCAAGTCAAAAATTGCTTTGGGGCGATCAATTTCGCTATACGGCAGTTGACCCGAATGTGCCCTCACAGGATTTATTTGCTCAAAATCAAAATATTTTTTTTGTAGATTTGTCAGGCGGCGCGTTATATCACCAAAAAGGTGATAAAATAGATTGGCATGTTGGTTTTGGACTTTTCCATTTGAATCAAGCGAAACAAAATTTTGGGGGTGATTCAAAAGTAATTTACCCTGCGCGGGCAGTTTTACACGGCGGTGCGACTTTTGCAATCAATGAAAAAACGCACTTAATAACCAACGCTTGGGTTCAAACACAGGATTTAGCGTTGTTTCATAATGAAGTAGGAGAGCAATTAGCCTTAAATTATGCTTTGAACAACACTCAAAGCGTAGAAATTGGTGTTTTGGCAAGACAGAATCTAAATGCAGGTTGGGTAACGATTGCGCCACAATTAGGCTTTAAATACGAAGATTGGCGGATTTCGACTGCTTATGATGTTAATTTAAACTCCGCTTGTTTGAATTGCCAAAATGGTGGTTTGGAAGTACATATCACCAAAATAGTGCCATTGACATCATCAACAGCCGCTGTCACAAAACCGCACAAAGTGAATCCTTCATCGGAAATGCCCAAACCACACAAGGCAAATCCCGCATTGGACGAAGCAAAGCCGCAATCTGATACGAAGCAACCTATGCCAATCATAGAAACGCCACCAAATCCTACTGTTAAACCAACTGTTGAAACCGTTATTGAAGTGCCGTCCGTAGATGAATTGCCGACAGAAATATATGAGCCAACGCCACTTATCAATAAAGCAAATACTCCAAGTGCGATTATCGGAGAACGGTCTGATGTAACTCCTGCCGCACCTGCACCTGCAACGTCTATTATATTGCCTGCATTTCCAATTGCCTTGTATTTTGATAATGATGTTCCAAAAGTAGGTATAGAAGCGAGTTATAAATCTACTTATTTGAAATATATTGGTTTGAAGGACAGCCTTCAACGATTGTATGCAAAGGCGAATGCTTTACCGCAACAGGATAGAACGGTTTTAGACTTTTTTGATAATGAAGTGATTCCCAATTTTGAAAAAACCCACCTATTATATGATGCCTTGTACCGTTCGATGCTCGGCGGCGAAACGCTTGAAGTAACGGTTTCTGCGGGTACATCAGATGTTGCAACGTTTGAATATAATCGCAAATTAGCACAGCGTCGTTTTGAGGCTTTTTATAATGATTTAAAACAATATCAAAATGGTCGTTTGATACCTTATTTAGATACTAAAAAATTGATTGTCAATCAATTACCATTCAAAACGAATTTATTTCCAACCGAAATGGATTCTAAAAAATTGAAAGGGCTTATTGGTATAGACGCACTTCAAAGTAGAAAAGTAGAAATTTTAAATATTAAAAAATTATAATTTTTATTAACAGGCAAACACATAGAACATATCAACGCTATGTTACCTATGTACCTATGTGTTTGCAAAATAAAAAATGAATATGTTTCTCAATTACCCAAAAATATTAATATTATTCTGCCTCATAATCTATTCACAATCAATGATATGGGCTCAATTAAGTGTCAATATTACGCTTCAAGAACCTTCATGTTATGGTTATACAAATGGTTCTGCAATAGCACGAGCAACAGGCGGTGTAGGCAATTATACCTATAGTTGGAGCAATGGGCAAGCCGCAGGAGCAACTGTTTATGGCATTGGCGCGGGTGCACACTCCGTAACGGTAACATCTGGTACAGAAACAGTAACGCGTCTATTTACCATGTCACAACCTGTTCAATTATTAACTCGAATTTTACCCGTTGGAGGCATTTGTGGCAGCCCTCAAGACACGTATCGCGTGTACACAACAGGCGGAAAAGTACCATATAGTTACGAGTGGCGGCTATTTTCAACAAATACAGTGCTTGGCAATCAACGAGATTTGATAAATCCAGCTCAGAATACTTATATTTTGACACTCAAAGACTCACAACAATGTACTACCGTAACACCTTTGAATATTACTGAGCCAATGGTTTTGACCACGATTGCCACACCTTCAACTTGTCTTCCACCTTTCAATGGGGTTATTGTTGCGAATGTAATTGGTGGCAAACCACCCTTGAATTATAATTGGAATAGACCGCAAAATGCTGGAAATCAGTCTGTTATAAATAATTTAATGCCCAATATTTATACATTAACCGTCATAGATAGCAATGGTTGCACGAAAATAAAGACAACAGAAGTGGCGGCAATTAATAATTATCAACTTACTACTTGGGTCGAAGGCGGTACAGCCTTTTGCAAAACGGGCGAACTGCGCATTTTGAGAACAAATACAAACGCGCCGAATCTACGTTGGGCAGATACGAACGGTAATAAAGTGGATTCGCTGATTGTTTCTAAAAATCAGGACCTTATATATATCGCCACGATTGGGGATTCTCTTTGTTTGCGTCGGGATACGGTTCGGTTGATGAATCAATCCGTTCGCATTCAAATGGATACTATTATGAATATGTGTTGGTATGATAAACCTGTTTTGAATACTCGAAATTTGAAGCCGCAAGATAATTTGACGGTCAATTGGACTCCTGCAAACTTTATAAATGGTTCTAATACGATTTTAAACCCGACGGTTAAAGGAGAAAATGATGGTTGGTTAAAAGGCAGTTTTCGGAATCAATATGGCTGCGCCTTGGATACAAATGTGCGCATTAGTGGGCGCGGGCGGTTCAAATCGTCGTTGCTGGCGTACAAAAACAACAAAATAATAGATAATACAACACAATTATTGCCAAATGATAAGGTTGATTTTGTTGCAAGCCCGAGTGGTGCGAATTATACCTACACGTGGGCGAATCCGACAAGTTTTATGCAGACTCAAGGTGCTACTGCGAAAGCAATTTTGACACGTATGACCGATTTTAGTGTTATGATTCGAGATAATTACGGCTGTATAGATACGACTTCGATGTGGAATGGGGTTGCTGGAAAAGTCGGCGTTCGGTTAGATGTGATTCAGATAGCATGTAATGAACAATCTGTTTTTTTGCCTCAAGCTTTTTCGCCAAATGAAGATGGTGAAAATGATGTTTTAACCGTTCAAAGCGTCCTTTTGAATCGGACGGAAGGTTTTGAAATGTCCGTTTATAGTCGTTGGGGGCAATTGTTGTTTTCGACGCATGACGCAAATCAAGGTTGGGATGGCAAAGTAAATGGGGCTTTTTTGCAACCTGATGCCTATATGGTTTGTGTAAAGGGGCAGTGTGCAGATGGAATTTCGTTTAATCGAAAACAATTAGTTTTATTAAAGCGATAATCAAAAAAAAGTAAATAGAGGGTTTGCAAAAAAGGTGATGTTTGTATAACATCACCTTTTTTATGGATTGGGAAATAAATGTTCTAACTACGATGTGTGAAATTTATGTTTTTACTTGCGTATCTTGTTGAACTAAACTATTTTTGCTCAAAATTGCTTTTTAAAACAAATATTTTCAAATAAAATATAAATTTTTAAAACAATGCGTTATTTTAATACCTCTGGTCCCAATATTATTGAACAACATTACACGTTAATTCGCACGGATTTAATTCTTGAAGGGATAAAAAATGTGCGAAATGACCGTTATTTCACGATTTGGGCTCCGCGTCAAACAGGCAAAAGCACCTATTTTCGTCAACTATCAGCCGAATTGATGAAGGAAGGTTATAAGATTGCACATGTTAATTTTGAAAACTATAAAGAATCGCCTCTGGACGATTTTTTATATGAATTTCATAAACAATTAAAAAAATTTTGGGGCTATGATTGGCATAATTTAAGTTTACAACGAACTTTTACCAATATCACAAGCATTACGGATGATAAATTAATGTTGATTGTTGATGAAGTGGAAGGTATTAATGCTGATTTTTTTGGACAATTTTTACATTCCATTAGAAACGTTTATCATTCGCGCCAATCGCATGCGTTAAAATCAGTCATTTTAGTGGGTGTGAGCAATATTGTTGGAGTTGTTCAAGATAATGCGAGTCCATTTAATATTACAGATAATTTAAATATCCCCTATTTTACCAATGAGGAAACTTTAGAATTATTAGGACAACATGAAGCGGAAACAAAGCAATTATTCGCTCCTGAAGTAAAGGCTTTTATTAGTGAAATGACGGCAAATCAACCAGGTTTGGTCAATGGTTTTGCTGCACAACTCATTAAATATCAACCGAATAAACCAATAATTGATATAAAAGATTATTTATGGGTTGAAAAACAATATTTGAAAAAAAATATAGATAAGAATATTTCAAATATTATCAATAGAGGGAGTAAATACCGAACTTTTTTAGAGAGGTTGCTTTTTACAGAAGAAAAAGTAACTTTTCAAATTTATAAAGAACATATTAAAGAATTATTCGTCAATGGCATTATTACCTCAGACGATAACGATGATGTCATTTTTCGCGTTCCGCTATATAAAAAATGTTTGCATGATGCCTTTTATCCTTATTTGAATGGGGAACAAAATCGTATTCAAAAAAATATTGATATTGACGAATATTTTGCAGAAAATGGCATGTTGAAGATGCCAAAAGTCATTGAAAAGTATAAAGAATATGCAAAAATGCGCGGCTTTCGTTTTTTTCTTGACAAGGACGACAAAGGCAAAGTCATTTCGATTCGAGAAGCGGCTTTAATGTATAGTTTTGAAACTTATATTAATGCGTTTCTTGCGGTTGTAGGCGGTTCCTCCTACATAGAACCGCATGTAAATCTCGGTATTGCTGATATAACGATTGATATTAATGGACAAAAGGCTGTGGTTGAATCAAAAGTATATCATAATATTACGCAATTTAAAAATGGTAAAACTCAAACGGCTTATTATGCGACAAGGATGGGTTTACAAGAAGCCACTTATTTAGTATTTGTAGATTCGGAAGTAACACATCGGCTGGTTTTGGAAAAAGTTGACTTGATACAAGGCGTGACGGTAACGACTTATATTATTCCTTACGATTTGAAAACGGATTTCAAAAAGAAGAAAGGGCAATAATGAATGATGAATTTTATAAATAATTGATAATCAGTTATTTATAAAATTCATCATTTATGATTATTTAAATTTACGTGCCGCGCTCACTGCTTTTTTCCACCCGCGATACAAGTCAAACATCGATTTTTTGGTCGCAGCAGGTTTAAATGTTTTATCTACTTGCCGATTTGCAACAATTTCGGTTGTATTTTTCCAAAATCCAACTGCCAAACCTGCCAAATATGCCGCCCCAAGTGCCGTCGTTTCCTGCATAACAGGTCTTTCCACCTCTACGTGCAACAAATCGCTTTGAAATTGCAT
>JBEEMZ010000076.1:0-18801 GCA_041192405.1 Bacteroidota bacterium
TCCCAAAAACATCCTTCTGCGCCTTATAATCCTGCAATTGCCAACGTTTTTTTCAAGGCAGGATTGATTGAAGCTTGGGGACGCGGTACCTTGCGCATTTTAGACGATTGCCGATTGGCGAAAACGCCGATGCCTGTTTTTCAATACGATTTTGGCGGGTTCATGGTTGATTTTAAAATGAAGCAACGCGCTCCTACGGACACCACGAATGGCACTGTAAATGACACTGTAAATGGCACTGTAAATACACAGCCATTATTAGCCATCATTCGAGAAAATCCATTGGTAACGGTTGAGCAAATGGCAACTCAATTGGCACTCTCGAAACGAACTATTAATAGATACATTCAGATTTTAAAAAAGTCGAACCAATTGATTCGCAAAGGCAGTGATAAAGCGGGTGTTTGGGAAATCGTGGATACGCCTTAGTCGTTGATTATCAATGATTTAGGATAAAACACAAAATGCGCTTCTTGGGCAAGGGGCGCATTTTTAAGGTTACGTCTGTGAACGTTCGGCAGTGAAAAACACTTTGTTTTTTAAAACGGGGTCAAGTTCTTAAAAATTCAAGGTTAATTGTCCTGGTTTTTTAAGTTGCCAATGCACATCGCCGATGCGTTCGGCAATATCTTCCAATACGTTTAAAACCGTTTGGTCACTTGGCGTAGAACCGTTGCGCAGTAATGGAATGATGCATAACACAATTTCATCAAAGGTCACGGTTTTCTTTTGAAAGTCCATCCGCCGCAAATACGAGATTAAATAATACCGTATCCGCAAATTCAAATCCACATGACTTTTAAACGGCGTATTTTTCCGAATGGTAAATAATTCTGTTTTTTCGTCATAATCAAAACTTTCTTGCAAAATCGGCGTTAAATCCGAATATTCTTTTTTCAACAAATCCAAAAAACCTAATTCTAACCCTTTGATAATCAATTCATCATTAATTTGTTCTAAGGTTGCGCCATTTTTTTGCGCAATAATCCCTTCAACCGTCTGCATGACGACTTCTCCGATGTCCATACCGAGACTCGCTTTGAGGATATATTTGGGTTTTTTGACCTTTTTGAAGTTGATAATCAATTGTCCCGACAACACCGTAAACGGATTTTGCCGTTTTTTGAAACTCGTTTGACCATTTTTTTGTGCCACCGCACCCGCATATTCAAACCCACATTGTTCGGCGGTTTCGATAATCAAGTGCCAAAACTCAGGGTCTTTGTGCGCAAAAACAAAGGACATCCATCTATCGAATTTCAAAACCCGATACATTTCGCGGATGCTTTGCGCCATCAAATCATTATAATCCGCTTTCGATTTGAGGTGTTCGCCGCCTTCAATCGCTTCTTGCTCATAATCTTGCGCCGTGACGGGCAAATCTAACCACGCATTCCACATCACAGACAAATCCAAATACGGGATTTTTTTGCCATACGGCGGGTCGGTGTAAATGTAATCAACACTTTCTTTTTTAAGGAAATCTAAATTCGTTGCCGTTCCTTTGATAACTTGAAGATTATCAATGGTTTGTGTATTAATTTTTAATTCAATTTCTTTTTTGGCATTGATAATGGCGGATACTTTTTTAGTATAAGTTTTTAACAAATCTAAAACAACCGCATCGGGTGCGATTCGATACCGATAATAACGCATCGGGCTACTATCCCCTGCGTTCTCATCCGCATAAGTCGAATGATGATACGTTAAGTTAATTTTATTGACGGTGCTTGAAAAAGCCAGCATTAAAGCCTGTTTGATATTATGATTTTTCTCTTTTTGAATTAACCATTTTAAAAAGCCCAATTGAGCCAACTGTTTTGGACTAAACAATGCTTCTACAAAAGCTACATCGCTGCCTTTGGGCAGTGGCAACCCTTTGGGATAGGGATATTTTTGTAAAGCGGTTTGAATTTGAGCATCTGTATTGGGTTCTCCTTTTTCATAAGCGTCCCGAATGCGTTCAAAAGCCGTTTGCAACGCAGTGACTTCGACAGGCGCGACCAGCGATTGAACCATGAATACCGACATCGGATTCAAATCTAAATGAATCGCCCGTCTATCGGTCATCATTGCTTCCACTGCCGTCACGCCACTCCCGCCAAACGGGTCTAAAACCAAGTCGCCTTTTTGAGAAAAGTGCTTGACATATTCCTGCACAACATTCCAACTCTGCTTTGTAAAGTAACCATGAACGCCAAAATGTCGTTTCGCCGCCCGTTTTTTCACAGGGATTTCGTCCAATAACGGACGATTGCCATAGTCGAATGCAGGTTCACGGAGTGCTTTTTTAACAGTCGTGTAAGCATACGTTTTGCCTTGTTGAAATGCGGCGGGCGCGAGAAAGGTCTCTAATTCGTCCCAATGCGCCTCAATATCGTCGAGTTCAAAATATAAAATCGGTTTTTCTTGGTCGAGGCGAAATAAAGCAAATGCTCTACCGTTACAAAGCGCGAAAAATTTGGTGCGGACTTCGGGATGAATGGCGTAAGAATAAATTTGTTCGAGATGGTCGGATTGCAAAATGGGTTGATTCGGCGATTTTGCGTCCAAAACCCAAGCAAAATGGTCTTCGACTTTAAACAAATAATCAGGCACTAATTGAACAGGTCGTTTTTTGCTGCCAATTTTGAGGAACGGATGATTTAACATTTTGCTGCGAACGATTTGTGCATCACGGTAGCCGAGACGGTACAACATCGGCAAAATCAAGGCTTCGCGGACGCTATCTTCTTTAAAATTAGGGTCGTCTAAACGGCGGAAATCAAAATCGTGGTAAAGCATAAACATGATGAGAGTTGTTTTTGAAAGGCAAAGTTATAATTTTTAGATCATTATCAAACCTTTGGAGGGTTTAAAAAAACTGTCCATTACCCACAAGTCTTTTTTGGGTGTTGCAAGGGATAGTTTTTTTGACACGAATTGCACGAATTAAACACAAATTTTAAGTGAATTGCTTCGTGAAAATTCGTGCAATTCGTGTCAAAAAAGTCTCGCTTGCTTGCCCTCTTTTAATTGATTACAAACCCTTAATTATGAATGATTTATAAATGATTTTGTTTTTTAATTTAAAAGGCAGGGTTGATATAAACAGTTAAAACAAATAAACAACCCAATCAAAAGTATTCTAAATTTCCAAGAGAAACTGTATCTTTGCATTAAATAGTCTAAATATCCAAAAAGATGTTTAATGTAAAAAAAACGAAATATGATATAGATACGCTCTTAAGCGAATTGGGGATTGAAATTAGCCAAGACTGTACTCATTTGCATCATTGGCTCTCGGCTCAATATGTTTTAAATGAACGAGAAGAAAGTTTATTGGCTGAAATCCATCCCAAAGCGGTGCAAGAAGTAGATAGTTGGAATGAGGAAGAATTAAAAATGCACTTTATTGCGTTTTTGATTTATATCGCAAGAATAGATGTGCCGCAAAAAATTAAAGTGTTTTATGAACGCCCTCTGTCGGGTGTTTTACAAGGCAATTCGATTTCCGTCATCGCGGATTGCATGATTGCAACCCCTGAAGCACGCGCCAAACCGAAAAAACCGTATTTTTTTCTCCAAGAGTTCAAAAAGCAGAAAAAAGACCAATCAGACCCCGAAGGTCAAATGTTGGCAGCAATGCTTTTGGCGCAACACGAAAATAATGATAATTTACCGTTATATGGCTCTTACATCATGGGGCGCAATTGGCGATTTGCGACCTTGGTTGGTAAAACCTACTGTATTAGTCAACGACAATATGATGCAACGAATTTGCAAGATTTGTATCAAATTGTTTATAATTTGAGGTTTTTAAAAGAGTTGATTTTAGAACGCTAATCGGAGCCACTTTTGAAATAAAGGCATTCAAGAACTGCCTTTTTTTCAAAAAAGTGGCTCAAAAGTGGCTCAAAAGTGGCTCAAAAGTGGCTCAAATTTCAAATAAATGCTTATTTTTGCGCCATGAAAGCAAAAGTATATCATTTCGACTTACAACTCAATTGGCGATTGTTGAATCACATCAGCCAAATAGACCGATTTGACGCTTCTTGGTCTTCAATGGAAAAAAAAGAAGGCGCGAGTTTAAAGCAACTTAAAACCGTTGCGACCATTCAAAGTATTGGTGCTTTGACGACGTTATGTTTACTCAAATCGGGTTATCAATGGATTGAATATGTGAGTTTTGAACATGAAATTGAGCAAAACAAAAAAAAATATTATCAAGTTTTACGGAGTTGTCAAGCACAGCGTCCGAATGAAGACATCACCGAATGGATTGATTTTTTTGTCGGCTCTCTAATCAATATGCAAAAAAAGTTGCAGCACAAATTGGAATCGGCAAGTCAAGCTGTTCCTGTACTCGCTCGCCCCGTGAAAGTGCTTTCGACCAAAGAAAAAAGCATTTACGCCTATATCAGTCAACATCCCAATTGCCAATCTAAAGACCTTACAGATACCTTAAAGATTCCTAAATCAACCGTTAAAAGAATCTTATCGGAGTTGGTTGCTACAAATTTTGTCATTCCCATTGGGAAAGGAGCAAGAATTTCTTATATGAAAGTTTAATTATTGGTTGAAACAAATGAGCAACACCTCAAAAGGCATTCAAGAACCCGTTCTTGAATGCCTTTGTTTCAAAAAAGTGGCTCAAATTCATGAAATTACCGTTTCTTTTGGGGTTCAAACCATAATTTTTGTTCTAAAAAATCAATCGTCAACACACCTTGTTAAGAAAATTTTCTCATAACGGTTTGTTTGACTGATTTTTGCGAACCATTAAGCCAATATGTCTCATTGCAATCCGTTCTCCTGCATAATAATGGCGTACCTTCGCATATTGTTTCACTAAATCGCGCCCTTGCAATGCCAATTGACGCTTATCGGTTGCCCGTAAAATCACCCGACCGCCCAATAATTCCAACTCATTCATTTGAGTATCCGCCAATAAAAGCCATTCATTCGGATACGCTTTTTTGAGTTCGGCTACGGAAAGATAGCCTTTATTGAGAGCTATTTCATTCGATGTGAGGTTTTGAATGAAATCTAACGACCGTAAATAAGCCAACCATGTTTGGATTTGTTGACTGTCCGCTTCTTTAAATTGGAATGAAAAAGTGGTCATCAATCTTAAAATTTGGTTTAAACACAATTTTTTATCGCCCCTATAAACAACATTGTCAAAGTATAAGTTCAAAATACTGCTCCTTTTTTTTGAAGCGTCTAAAAAAAAATATAAATTTTCAACGATTGAACCCACAAAAAGGTTAGACAAGCAAGCGCGTTTCCAAAATCCATCGAAATTTTCTCAAAACAGCGATGATTTTAAGTAAATCGTCTTTATCAATCGAATCAAACGTTTTAGAAACGACATAATTTTTGCCTTCCAGAATCACAAATCGCCACGAAGCACCCACTATCTCAACGCCGTACATAGGATTTTTATCATTATTCTTGACTTGGGCAATCAGAAACGCTTCTAAAAGTTGCGCCATCGGTTCGCTACTCGGATTCAACTGCGGCTTGTATTCTTGAAAATGGAAATACGGAGTTCCAAAGACATTTAAAAAGCCTTTTGCGAGCATAAAATCGGATTTCACCGTTAAATACATTCCTTCGGCACTCATCTATTCAGCCATTAGAGCGTTGAAACAGGCTCATAAGTTCCAAATATGCAATAAAAATTTTAATTTTGCTTCAAAAAACGATAGCCTAAATCGTTGGTTCGTTGGTTCGTTCGTTAGTTGGTTGGTTAAGCAATTGATTATCAACGATTTAACGAACCAACCAACTAACGAACGAACCCCAAAAATGGCAAAGTTTAAATCAATTTTGATAGTGTTGTTTTTATCATGCGCCTACTTCCCCCTTTTTCACAAGTTAGATCACTGGAGTTTGCGCAAATGGGACGAAGCCCGAAATGCCGTCGGAGCCGTCAACATGATGGCATCGGGCGATTATTTAGTACGGGAATACGCTCATCAAATGGATACTTGGGAAACCAAACCACCGATGTTCCTTTGGTGGCAAATCGTTTCCATTAAAATATTCGGCTTAAATATGTGGGCAATCCGCATGCCGTCCGCCGTGAGTGCATTGTTAATGATGTTGGCAATGCTTTTTTTTTATGGGAAGGTATTGGAGGACTGGTTGGGCGGTTTTATAGCCGCGTTCGCGTTATTAGTTTCCGATGGCTTTATGAAAGCGCATGTGGCGCGGACAGGCGATCATGACGCGTTACTTTCTTTTTTCCTAGTGCTTTCCGTTTTGTATTTTTATAAGTTCTTGAAAATCAATGCTTTATCCAATATTTTGAAAGCCGCTTTCTTTACGTTTTGCGCCACTCTGACCAAAAGTGTTATGGGGCTGCTCTTTCTGCCAGGTATCTTGGTCTATTTGGTTTTGAGTCGAAAATTCTTAGACCTCTTTAAAAAACAAAATGTTTATTGGGGATTATTAGGCTTGTTTTTAGGGATTGGCGGTTATTATGCGATGGCAGAATGGACGCATCCAGGCTATTTGCAAGCCGTCTGGAAAATGGAACTGTTGCCACGCTTTCAAAATGCGGATGGCAAATACCTCAAACCCGAAGGTTGGCATTATTTAAATTTGTTGGTTAAACAACAGCGATTTCCGTTTTGGTATCTGTTGCCTTTTTGCTTGTGGGCAACCTGGAAAAGCGAAAAGAAGGCACCTTTTATACTTTTAATTTGGAGTGTCGCGCTGAGTTTCAGCCTCATTATGTCATTTGGAGTCTGGTATGATTGGTACGACGCGCCCCTTTACCCGTTATGGGCAATGATTTTCGGCGGCGGATTGAGTGAAATCATTCAAAAAACAACCCTTTTAGGGTTTGAAAAACAACCCAATCGGTTGAAATTCATGGGGTCGCTCCTTATTGTGCTGCTCCTTTTTTCAAAACCGTATTATAACACCGCAAAACGCGTTTCTGATAATCATGCCTATCAAAAACCAAACGAACAATACGGCGAGTTTATTGAAAATCGCCTTAGAAACCAACAAGATTGTAATTTTTCAATGCTTTATAGCAATATAGATCCTTATGACGCGCCCATGCAGTTTTATCAAAAAAAATTGACCTTAGAAAAACAAGCTTTAAATTTAATTTATATTGACTTGAATAACAATCATTTAAGGCATCAAGATAACATTGAGGTCGGTCAACGCTACTTATGCTGTCATCCCGCCTTAGTGGATTCGCTTCAAAAGTATTATTCCATTTCTAAGTTAGAACAAAATGGGGATTGCACTTTTTTTAAAGTCCTGCAATTCTTTTAGCGCAATAGGAAAATAATAACAATTTACCATTGTACGGTTCTTACATCATGGGGCGCAATTGGCGATTTGCGACATTGGTTGGTAAAACCTACTGTATGAGTCAACGACAATATGATGCAACTCATTTGCAAGATTTGTATCAGATTGTTTATAATTCGAGGGCTTTAAAAGAGTTGATTTTAGAACGCTAATCAGATCCACCGAAGGGCGCAAAGACATTCAAGAACCCGTTCTTGGATGTCTTTGCTTTTTATATAGAATCATAAAAGCTCAATACTTATTTTCACAATTAATTGATTATCAATTAATTGTGAAAATAAGTATTGAACTGTTATGATTCATTTTCGGTAACAACATGGCGTTTGCGTGACAAAAACGAATACATCGCAGGTATCACATAAAGCGTCAATATTAACGAAAATAATAATCCGCCAATAATCACAATCCCCATAGACATCCGACTTTTCGCGCCCGCGCCTAACGCTAATGCAATCGGTAATGCGCCAAGCATCGTTGCCAAACTCGTCATTAAAATCGGGCGATACCGCGATACCGATGCTTCCAAAATCGCTTCGGGTTTATCCATGCCTTTTTCGCGCAATTGATTCGCGAATTCAACAATTAAAATTCCGTTTTTCGTCACCAAACCAATTAACATAATAATCCCAATTTGAGAAAAAATGTTTAAAGTTTGGTTGAAGTACCAGAGCGAAAATAACGCACCTGCTAATGCTAATGGAACGGTCAACATGATTGTCAAAGGATCTACAAAACTCTCAAATTGTGCCGCTAATATCAAATAAACTAACAAAAGTGCCAATAAAAACGCGGTTGTCGTATTGCTCGAACTCTCTGAAAAGTCACGCGATGGCCCCGTTAAAGCTGTTGAAAAATTCTCATTTAATACTTTTTGTTTAATTTCATCCATTGCTTGAATGCCCTCCCCAATCGTCCGACCTGGCGCAAGTCCTGCGGAAACCGTTGCCGATTTGTAACGGTCATAATGATACAATTGTGGCGGATTGCTACGCTCTTCAACGCTTACAATGTTGTCCAACTGAACCAAATCACCGCGCTTATTGCGCACATACATGGATTTTAAATCTAATGGCTCTGCCCTATCTTTGCGCTGCACTTGCCCGATGATTTGATATTGTTTTCCATTCATATTAAAATAGCCGTAGCGTAAACCACTGAGTGTCAATTGTAATGTCTGTGCAACGTCTAAAACATTCACTTCCAACGAACGCGCTTTCTCACGGTCAATTTGAATATATAACTCAGGTTTATTGAATTTCAAATTCACATCCACATTGGAAAAAGTCGGATGCTTCATGGCTTCTTCCATGAATTTTGGAATTTTATCTACTAGTTGTTCAAAATTTTGCGCTTTGATGACGTATTGCACAGGCAAAGAACCAAATCCACCTGTTGAAATCGTCTGTTGTTGAATCACAAAAGCACGTCCTTCTGAAAACTGCTTCATTTTGCCATTCAAATAATTTGCAATATCCGTTTGAGACCGTTTCCTATCTTGCGGATCATTCAACAATAATCGGATAAAACCTGTATTCACTGCACCCGTGCCATAACCACCTGGCGGCGCAGTCAACGATAACACAATCTTATTTTCAGGCACCGAATCTACCACAAAACCAACTGCTTTTGAAATAAATCTATCCGTAAAATCATAACTTGAACCTTCAGGCGCGCTCAACATCACCCGCATCCAACTCCTATCTTCTAATGGGGCGAGTTCATTCGGCAAATTGTTATAAAAATAGTAAATACCCCAAAAAGCAAGAGCAAATATTGGAAAAGCCAACCATTTATAGTTTAAGAAATTTTTTAAACCATTCCGATAATTATTTTCAATGCCTTTGAAAAAAGGCTCTGTCATAATATAAAATTTCGTTTTCTTTTGATTTTTGCGAATTAAATAAGCATTCAACATCGGTGTCAAACTCAACGACACAAACGCCGAAATCAAAACCGAACCCGCCAGTACGACTCCAAATTCTTGAAAAAGCCTGCCAACAAAACCTTGCATGAAAATCACAGGCAAAAACACTGCTGCCAATGTAATAGAAGTTGAAAGTACCGCAAATACGATTTCTTCTGAACCTTTAAACGCGGCTTCCATAGGCGGCATACCTTCTTCTACCTTTTTATAAATATTTTCTGTCACCACAATCCCATCATCCACGACTAAACCTGTCGCCAAAACAATGGCTAATAAACTTAATACGTTGATGCTGTAATGCATCATATACATAATGAAAAAAGCTCCTATGAGCGATACAGGAATGTCTATCAAAGGTCGAAACGCAATCGTCCAATCTCTAAAAAACAAGAAAATGATAATTACAACCAACGAAACTGCAATTAATAGCGTCTCGCGCACTTCAAGAATCGATTGTTTGATGAATTTTGTATTATCCATCGCCATCTTGATTTGAATATCTTTTGGCACATCTTTCTTCAATTGTTCGATGCGTTTATAAAATTCGGTCGCAATATCCACATAATTGGCACCAGGTTGTGGCGTGACCGCAACGCCAACCATCGGCACACCCGCAATTCGTAACAGCGTTTCTTCATTTTCAGAACCCAACTCCGCGTAACCAATATCTTTGAATTTCACGGTTCCATTCAAATCTTGCTTGACAATAAGCTCATTGAAATCCGTTTCCGTTTTCAATTTGCCCACCGTTTTCACCGTCAACTCAGAGTTACTACCCGCAATTTTGCCCGATGGCAACTCTACGTTTTCGCGGTCAAGGGCTTGCCGAACATCCAACGGCGTAAGGCGATAAGCCGCCATTCGAGTCGGGTCAAGGCGTAGGCGCATTGCAAATTTGCGTTGTCCCCAAATGTTCACACCCGAAACGCCAGGGATGGTTTGGACGCGTTCCATAATCACATTTTCAGCGAAGTCGCTGAGTGCCAATATGTTACGCGTATCACTTTGAACGGTCATGGACAAAATCGCATCGGCATTCGCATCGGCTTTTTGCACCACAGGCGGGCCGTCAATGTCCAATGGCAACAATCGAACCGCTTGCGCAACCTTATCACGCACATCATTTGCGGCAGCTTCGAGGTCGGTTTCGAGCGTAAATTCCGCCGTAATCTGCGAACTGCCTTGATTACTGGATGAACTCACAGTGCGAATACCAGCAATCGCCGTCAATGCTTTTTCGAGTGGCTCGGTAATTTGAGATTCGATAACTTCGGCATTCGCGCCCGCATAACTCGTTCGGATGTTGATGACAGGCGGGTCAATGCTCGGATATTCGCGCACACCAAGCGAGTTAAACCCAATGATGCCAAATAGCATAATCAAAAGGTTTAATACGATGGTCAACACAGGGCGTTTTATAGAAAGACTTGGTAAAGACATTGGATTTCGGATGGTAGATTTCAGATTTCGGAATGTTGTGTTATGGATTTTGGATGGCGGAACTTATTGAAAATCAATACATTCCGTCCTCCAAAACCCACATTCCGCAATCATTGAATGGTGGTGAATTTAACATTGGCGTTGGGTTTCAAACCCATGATACCCGTTGTAATAATGGTGTCGCCGATTTGCAAACCTGCTGTGATTTGAATTTTATCTTCGGTTCGGACACCCGTTTCAATTTTTATCGGTGTCGCTTTGCCGTTGCGCGCTACGTAAACTTGTTGCCCTTTCAAAATCGGAATCATCGCTTCGGTTGGAATCATCAACGCGCCATTCAAGTCTTTCAAACTCAAATCCACTTTCGCAAACGCGCCAGGACGCAACACATTCCCTGCATTACTTGCGGTTGCACGCACCTTCAAGGTGCGCGTCAATGGGTCAATTTGCGTTTCAGTTGCATAAACTTTTGCCGTGTGAACCGTGTTAGAACCTTCAATAGAGAACGCAACCGATTCACCCAAGTGAATATCGTGTGCATATTTTTCGGGAACAGAGAAATCTACTTTAATCGGGTTGACTTGCTGCAAAACGGCAATCGGACTTTGCGCATTCACATAACTCCCCAAACTCACACTCCGCAACCCCAAAATCCCCGTAAAAGGTGCACGTAATTCCGTTTTTTGGATTTGCGCTTTGACAAATTCTATATCTGCTGAATATGTATTCAATTGATTTACAACGACATCATATTCTTCTTGGGAAATGCCTTTCATATCCAAGAGTTTATGTAAACGTTGTTCCGTCTGCCTTGATAACGCTATTTGGGTTTCAATTTTACGGATTTGCGTTTGTAAATCAGCGTCATTGAGTTTGAGTAAAAGGTCGCCTTTATTGACCCATTTGCCTTCGGGCAAGTTCAATTCGACGATTTTACCTGCGACTTCGGGTTTTAAATCCACCGATTCGGCGGGCATGAGCGTGCCAGATGCAAAAATCTTATTATCTAACTTTTCAGGTTTGGCAACGTAACCCATCACGCTTGCGGCAGGTGCGCCACCTTTACCTGTGGACATCGGTGCAACAGGCTGTTCTTTGGTTAAATATTTGATTTTAATGAATATCAGTAAACCGATAATCAAGGCATAAATGATTAGACGTATTGCTATTTTCATCAAGAGGTGCGTAAAATTTAAAAAATCTTGTAAAGTTACATATTTTGCAAACACATAGGTACGTAGGAAACATAGGATATTAAAAATTACTTTTCCCAATGTACCGATGTGCTCACAATTTTGCAAACACATCGGTACATTGGGAACATAGGAAGTAGGTGATATAAAAGAAGCGGCAAAAAAATTTAGCTAAACAATTGATAATCAATTAGATACAGCGATTGGAAGGTTTGAAACCTTCCAATCGCTGTTTTATCTTCAACAACGCAACTTCTTTTGCACCTTTTTAAAAAATTTATCGAAAATATACAACTCTCCTGCGTTCAAATCTGGGTCGGTCACATCCAGCCATTCTTGCATAAAAGGCGTTTAATGCGTTGTAATACAAGTCGTTTAGCAATCTGTCTCTCAAAACAATAAAAAACACAAATAGTTCTAAAACCAGTAGCAAAAAAAATGCGCCAATTGCAACAATTGACGCACGACGATTTTGTAATGTGGAATGTGGATTTTCAGAATGCGTAATCTATTGATAAACAATGCATTCCGAAATCCACAATCCGAAATCATATTATTTTTTAGCACCCCCTTTTTTGGGCGTGACCGTAACCATCATTTTTTTGCCTTCCAATTTAGGAAGCGATTCAGGCTGACCAAAATCTTCTAAAGCTTTCATGAATTTCAATAAAATCAACTCACCGCGCTCTTTGAACACGATGGCACGACCTTTAAATTGCACATAAGCCTTCACTTTGGAACCTTCTTTCAAAAATTCAGTCGCATGACGGATTTTAAATTCCAAATCATGTTCACCCGTTTCAGGTCCAAATCGAATTTCTTTCACAACGGTCTTCACTGCATTCGATTTAATTTCCTTTTCGCGCTTCTTTTTCTGATACAAAAATTTCGCATAATCAATGAGGCGACAAACAGGCGGTGTTGCATTCGGTGTGATTTCCACCAAATCAATCTCCATTTTATCAGCCCATTCGCGTGCTAATTTCGTCGGATAAACTCCTGGAATGATTTTTTCGCCCAATTTCGCACTCAATTCCTCTAAACTATCGCCGACCAAGCGGATTTCAGGCACTCGAATCGCATCATTAATCCGATGTTCCAATTCCTGTGGTTTTTTAGGTTGAATGCCTCCTTTCTGATGCGGATTCGTTCCTTGCCCTTGCGGTGGACGACTGCTTGGAGGCGGTGCCACAGGCGGTTTGGGATTGGCTGCGGGTGGCTGATTTTGCGGCGGACGATTCGTGGGCGCATTTTGCTGTGGCGGACGCGGCGGCTGATTTTGCGGCGGACGATTCGTAGGCGCATTCTGCTGCGGCGGATTGTTTCCCTTGTTGGGATTCGGATTCTGGTTCGGATTCGGATTAACTACTTTAGCCAAAAGGATTGGATTTAGTGAAAAAATAAAAAAATAAAATTAGGTAATGATGAATGATAAACAATGAATGATGAATGATAAATATTATAATGAATTGGTTATCAATCTGTTATAATATTCATTATTCATCAATTATCACTCATCATTCCAATAGGCTACAATTTAACGGCAAAAACGCCATAATTGCAATAAAAGTTCGTATTTTTTCAAAATAAAACACCCCTTCGGAAAAGTGTGACCTTCCGAAAGGGTATTTTGTTGAAATATATAATATTTAAATCTTTCAACATCAATCATTTATTCTCCGTTGACAGCAATCATTTTCCAACCCCATTCCGCTTTTGCCTTGTTATAAGACAATAACGCAATGCCTTGACACCGTTGCCCGTCGTACAAACGCGACCCTTTGACCAAATCCGCCGCCACATAGATATTAGAAGGCTTCATAAAACCAAAATCCCGTCCGTAAGGAATTTGAATCGTCTCAATGACGCGGCGGCAAATATCAGCAGGAATTTTATCCTTCTCATAGCGCGCACCTACGACTTTAAACGAAGTCATCCCATCTTCGCCTTTGACCTCACGGAGTTTTAACGCCAAAATGTCACCGACTTGAACTTTTGCAACAATCCCTTTCAAATTGTGTTTGCCACCCACTTTTTTGTCAACGGCAAAGAAAAAGACAGCCCGTTGCTTATCAACGTGCGTGACGACCGCAACGCTATCAGGCAAATCTGCCCATAACAATGCATCTGCACGACCTGCATTTTTCGTATATAACAATTTATTCGTCATCTGTATGCGCAAATCCCGATACCAAGGCAAATTACGCCATTCCGTAATTTGACGCGATAATTTCGTTGCTTTTTTCTTGCGCGCACTGACGATATTCTCAATCTCCGTTTTCGCTTCGGAATTCATACCGACTCTAAGCAAATGCCCCGCGAAACTTTCTCGCACTTGCGCCGCCAATTCACCCTGTGCGGGTAACAAAAAGGCTTTACAAAAACACGACAACGCTTGTTGATTTTCGCCCACAATCGCAAAACTCTCTGCCAAAGAAGCCCAAGCCCAAAATTCCGTATTCCGATATTTGATGATATGTACCAACTCCATTTGAGCGCGGCGCGCTTTGCCCAAATGACTCATCAACAACGCTCTTGCGTAAGGTAACCACACGTTTCTTGGCAATTTTTCAAGGATTTCCTCCAATTGCGGCAAGAATTCGTTTGCAAACTTACGTGCTTTTTCAGCAGTATCCGCGTCAGGACTTTTCATGCCATAAAGCAATACCCGTGAATACGTCAAATAAGCCCGTTCACACAAACTCGGAATTGTACTATTATTTGCCGTTTTGAAGGGTTCGAAATCCTCATCGCGGAAATTGCTAAAATTCCAATCGTGTAAAAAATCCAACAAATCAACCCCTTCTACATCTTTGAAGTACAAAGCGATCCGCAACATTTGCGCGTGCAGGTTAGAAGGCCCTAAAATTTCAAACTTTTTGTAAATCTGAAAGCATTTGTTAATGAGTGGCACATCGGGTTTTGCCTGAGGAGCGAGCTCCGCGAGCAACCGATACAAACACCAGCCAACATTGACATAAGCGACTTTAAAATCCTTCAAAGTGGACATCACTTCTTCGTAAATCGCCAATGCTTCCATATTTTTCCCCGCCTTACTAAGTTTATTAGCTTCCTGCATACGCGGGAATTCGGGGTGAATGCGGCGTTGATAAACTTTAAACTGTTCATGCAGCGGGTCTTCTTCTGGCAATTCCAACGCATAATAATTGCCATATTCCGTGATTGCTTTGTTAGAGTCGCCTCCTTCATAAGCCGTTTTCATTAATTCGTAGTAAACAATCGCGCAAGCGCGTTTCGTTTCTACGTCATCAGGCGATTTTTTGAGGGCTTTTTTTACGTCCTCCAAAGCTTTCTCGGTGTTACCTGCCTCAATCTGCTTTTGTACCTCTTCAAAAAGGTTCATAGTTGTAAAGAATAAGTTGTACTAAAAAAAATTTGTTGGTTTTAATTTTAACTGTCTAAAGTCTTGATAATCAATCGTTTTGGTCGCCCCAAAACTTTAGAAACAGCAATTAAACGTTTTCTGGAATTAAATCTCTTAACGAGTTTCGCAAATATAAAGGTTTATTTTGGAATCCAACCTTATTTTTTGTATAAATTTGAAAATATTATTTTTTGTCATAAAAAAAAAGTTTAAAGCGTCTTTGGAAAGGGCTGCTTTTTTTATTTTTGACGGTTTGAAAATTACAATTCTTTGGATTCGTTTTGGATATTTGCGCCTTAATTTGGATAGCAATCAATTAAATCACTCAATAAAATAATGTATCAATGAAATTTTCACGCAAACTATATAAATTTTTGGCAAACGCTGCCTTTTGCAGTGGATGATTTTACTAAATTACCTGCGGTTTGTTTGATTGACGAAATTGACACTTATTTGCATCCAAAATGGCAGTACTCTATTTTAGATGCACTGGTAAAGGCATTTCCGAATGTGCAATTTATCGTTACGACGCATTCGCCTTATGTGGTTGGTAGCATTCCGAATGATAAAATTCAATTATTCATTTGTGAGCAACCGGGTTTAGAAGCGCAAGTGAAGCCAAAGCGCAAACTAAAAATAAAGATTTGGTAATCGAAACTATAAAAGTATTAAAATTGGCTGATGCTGTTTTGAAAAGAAATTTATTTCGCATTCAGGCTTATCAATTAGGTAATGATATGGTTAAAACAATGGAATCAGAAATCGCTTTGTCTGGAAATTAAGCAGATATACAAGCGTTTGTTGAAGATTATATCGAATGTGAAATTTACGGCAAAATAGATGATAAGTTAACGCCATTTTGTTTTGTGACGGCTTCTCTTGTTTGGAATCATTTTTTGATTTAAACTGTAAAATATTGATAATCAATAATTTATAAATTATAACTTTGACAACTCAATAGCATCTTAAAGTTGTTCATAAATAAGATTAACAAATAGGATTGGAATGAATTTTTTAAATTTAGAAATCATTTCGCGTCGGTTTCCGAAACTTGAAACGTTTCGGAAACCTGTTCAATTGAAATTGACGCAATTGTTCAAAATAAAGCGATTAACTTCTCAAAACGCTCCGAATGCTATGACTCCAACCATTAAGCATAAATTGCAACCCAAATTCGGCGGTCGGATAAAAGTAACTTGCTTTAAAATTGCCTGTAACAGGTATCATGTAATTCCCACTGCCGCGCAAATAAATCGACATTGGCACTTTGTTATAGCGTTTATGCGCAAAATCGCGCCCTATCGAAAAGCCAACTATCGGCGTTCCATACCATTGATTCACTTTCGGCAACGAAAGGGTATCCATTTCCGCGATTGCAATAGGCATTAGCAATGATTTCAAGGTGTAATTCACGCCCGCGCCTGCTGACCATTGCCAAAAGTACCCATGTCCATTGGTGCGCCGCGAGGCATATTCGATATTGAAAAAGAGGTTTTCAAATGCCTTTTTATGATGATACGCGCCTAAATCAGTTGTAATATAACGGTCTTGAATCATGCGTAAACCATTGATATCGCCTCTGAAAGAACGTCTTTCGATATTGCGCAAAGCAAAATCAAGCCCTATTTTAAAACCAGGATTCAAAGGCGTTCCAATCGCCGCGATGCGAAAAGGTGTACCGACATCTAAATTATACGCCCTATTATAAGGATCTTTGGGTTTAGCGGATTTTGATTTTTGTGCGAAACCTTGATTCGCAACAAAAGCAAAACAAAAGAATATAATTATCTTTATATTCGACATAAAAACATGCTTTTAGATATTTGACAGAATGTTGTTTTGCAGATAACGAAATGAGTTTTAATTTATTGTGCAGCGAATTCGTAACAAAATGGTTTAAGAATTGTTATGCCTTCACATAGAGAGGTGATTTTTAAAACGATTGACAAGTAACTGATTATCAAATGATTAAAGATTTTCAACATTATATTTCTGAACATCAATTGTTTACAAAAAACGATAAATTATTGGTGGCGATTAGCGGCGGCGTTGACTCAATGGTGTTAACTGATTTGCTGCGGCAAGGGCACTATCAATTTGCATTGGCGCATTGCAATTTTCAATTGCGCAGCGATGAATCGGATGGTGATGAACATTTTGTTTGTAATTATGCCCAAAAGAGTGGTTTAGTGGTGCATGTACAGCATTTTGAAACAGCCGATTATGCGCAAAAATATAAATTATCTATTCAAGAAGCTGCAAGGAATTTGCGCTATGATTGGTTTGAATCGTTGAGACAACAATTTGATTATCAATATGTTATAACGGCACATCATGGTACAGATACCATTGAAACGGTGCTCTATCATTTCGTTAAAGGCACAGGTTTACGCGGACTGACAGGCATTCCAATCAAAGGGGGGAATGGCATTCGTCGCCCTTTACTATTTGCAACAAAAAGTATGATTTTGGATTATGCTGCTGAGAATGAGGTGGACTATCGGGAAGATACTTCAAATGCGTCGGACAAATATATGAGAAATTATATTCGACATGAAATTGTGCCTGATATGGCGCATATCAATCCGCAATTTGAAGAAACCGCTTTGCGAACGATTGAGAAATTGCGCGAAGCGCATTGGATTTATGAAGATTATATACATCAATTTGTTTCAAAACATGTGATTTCGGATTCTAATCAAGTTAAAATGGAGATGACAGCGATTCAATCATCACCTGTTGGCAAAACAATTTTGTATGAATTATTAAAATCTTATGGTTTTTCGACGGCGCAAACGCTGCAAATTATCAAAAGTACGCGTTCAGGCGCAACCTTTGATACCGAAACGCATCGTTTATGGGTGGATAGAGCGCATTATATTGTGCAATCGCATCAACAAATTTATAATCAATTGCCCATTAAAATTGATTCAGATATGACTGAAATTCTATGGAAGGATATAAATTTAAAGATTCATTTAATGGATAACGATTTGAGTTTTAATATTTTACGTGATAGCAGTTCGGCACAATTAGATTTCGATAAATTAATTTTTCCATTGACCTTGCGGATATGGGCGCAAGGTGATAAGTTTCAACCATTGGGCATGAATGGCAATAGTCAGAAAGTGAGTGATTTTTTGAATAATTATAAAATCTCAAATGGTGATAAAATTCATATCAAAGTTTTGGAAAATGGGAATGGAGATATTTGTTGGATAGTGGGTTGGCGATTAGATGAGCGTTATAAAATCGTGGATAAAACAAACAAAATATTTGAAATTAACATAGGGAAGATTAATTTTTAACATAAATAGTTAAAGTGAAATAAACGATTTTCATCATTATTTTCAAAAAATTACTTCGGAATTTCTGTCCTTCATTCCCAATTTCAAATTTTTTCTGATGCAGCAAAAGCTATCCATCGAAATGCTGGCAAATTTTGTCTTAAGGTGTGCGGCAAGACAAGTATTACGGATTATCGTTATTTGCCCGTGTTGCGGTACACGCCGAATGGTACAAAAGCGATTGGAAGGTTT
>JBEEMZ010000077.1:0-18778 GCA_041192405.1 Bacteroidota bacterium
CTTAAATTTGGCGGTAACTATCTTTTTAAATACCTTTACCGCTAAATTTGAACCTTAAATTTAGCGGTAACTTATTTTAGAACCATTTTAGCATCAAAATCTTACAAAATGGCAGCAATTAATGGCATTATTGGGCGAAAACTTGAATTGGAAATTTTGGATACCGTTTTCAAAAGCGATAAATCTGAATTTGTAATTCTATATGGTCGTCGCCGAGTGGGTAAAACCTTTTTAATCAATCGGCGATTTGGGGCTCATTTCACATTTCGCATCACGGCGATGTCCAAAGCAACTCAACAGCAACAATTAGTAAATTTTCAAGCTACATTCGATGCAACTGTTGATGCTTCGATGACTTTGCAGACCACTCCAATCAATTGGTTTGCAGCGTTTCAATCGCTTATCAAATGGGCAGAAGCCGATACTCGAACTCGTAAAGTCCTTTTTTTCGATGAGTTGCCTTGGTTTGACACGCATGGCTCTGATTTCATGGCTGCGCTGGAACATTTTTGGTATAGTTGGGCTTCGTATCGGTCGGATATATTATTAATTGGTTGCGGTTCCGCAGCCTCATGGATGATTAATAAACTCATTCATAATCATGGTGGTTTGCACAATCGAATCACCGAACGAATTGCGTTACAACCGTTTACACTTGCTGAAACCGAAACATTTCTAAAAGCAAAAGGAGGTGTTTTTGACCGTTACCAGTTGTTAGAATTGTATATGGCAATGGGCGGCATTCCGTATTATCTTGAAAATATTCAAGTCAATCGAAGTATTGCGCAGAATATTGACCGAATGTTTTTTTCCACAAATGGCATTCTGTACAGAGAATACAACGATTTATACCGTTCTCTTTTTAAGAACCCGAAGAAGCATATAGCGATTGTAGAAGCATTAGCTCAAAAAGCAAAAGGTTTAACACGCAAAGAATTATTAGCGTTGACGAAATTAGCGGACGGAGGAACAACCACCAATGTATTGGAAGAATTAGAACAATCAGGTTTCATTCGACGCTATTTTCCGTTTGGAAAAGGGAAACGAGACGCTTTTTTTCAATTAATTGACCCATTTACGTTGTTTTACATCACTTTTGTCAAGGATTCAAAGGCAGAAGGGCAAGGTGCTTGGCTGGCACAAATGAACAGTCCGCAATGGCAATCGTGGAGTGGTTATGCTTTTGAATATTTGTGTCGTTATCACATTCAAGGCATTAAAAAACAATTGGGTATTAGTGGCATTTATACTGAAATTTCGGCTTGGCGGAGTCAAAAAAGTGCTAATGGGGCGCAAATTGACTTAATTATTGACCGAAATGACCGAGTTATCAACATTTGTGAAATGAAATTTTCCATCAAACCATATACGATTACAAAATCGTATGCAGATAACTTGCGTAACAAACTAACTACTTTCAGAACCGAAACGGGCACGGATAAAACCTTGTTTTTGACGCTCATCACAGCTTTTGGGCTTAAAGCGAATGATTATTCAAAGCAGTTAGTCAATGATGCTTTGACTATGGAAGCTCTTTTTGAATGAGAAGTTCGGAATGTGTTTTTTGAATTTATTGATTATCAATGTTTTACAAAAATCCATTCCGAACCCCAAAAGATTGAGTATGTTCAATCCAGTTTAAAACAGTTCCGTTTTCCAATCCTCAATCGTCCGTTTTTGGTCCGAAAAGTTCACACCAATGCCCGTAATAGACTTACCCGAAGCGCGATATTTATCGGCATAACCTTTATCTCGAATTTGCTGCAAAGCCACATCTGCTGTTTCCTTAAATTTAAATTCAAAAATAAACACATCTGTATCGGTTTGAACCACCGCATCTGCGCGTCCATGTGCCGAATGCACTTCGCTTTGAATAAACGCGCCAAGATAGGTAAAAATAATATGCACCAAACCATGATATAAACCTTCGGACGAATGTTTAAACACTTCACTGGGCAATTCGCCCAAATACGCATTCAAAATTACCTTGACGCGAGGCAAACTTTTCGTTTCAAACGCATATTTTAAATCGTCCATCGTCATTCCTGAATTTGGATTTTGCGCACGATGTGTTAATTTCGTCACCAAAAATTCGTATAAACTATCATGCACTTCTTTATTTGGAAAATCCAACCAATAGTCCCCCGTCAAAAGATCTGTTTTTTGAATTGTTAAATAACCTGTTTGAAATAAAAGCAAAGTAACATCAATATTTTCCAAATCATATTTCTCAAAAAACATAGAACTCACTTTGATATTTTTTATCATAAAATCACCATGTTTTTTCATCTGTTCCAACAAAAAAGTCGGGGTTCCAGTCGAAAACCAATAATGTCGAAAAGCACGATTTTCCAAAAAACTCAACACTCCGAATGGATTATAGACATGTGTTTGTCCATCCCAAGTATAGCCATCATACCAAAGTTTCATCCGAGCTAATAAGGCTTCACGCGACATATTGAATTCATTTTCAATGATTTGCAAATAATCATCAAAATAAAATTCTAATTCTTGTTGCGTATAACCCGTCAATGCTGCATACTTTTTGTTTAAAGTGATGTCAACTAAATGATTTAAATCAGAAAAAATAGACACTTTCGTAAACTTGGAGATACCCGTAATGAAAACAAATCGTAAAACCTTATCTGCGTCTTTTAAAACCGAATAAAAATTTTTCAACGTTTTACGATTGGCAATCGCTTGTTTTAAGTGATTGTCTTCCAAATAATGCACAATCGGTTTATCATATTCGTCAATTAACAATACAACCTGTCCTGCTTGTTGATGTACTGCATAAAGCAACTCCCGAAATTGCGTTTTGACTGTTTTTTTTGTGAGCGTAATCCCTTTTTGTTGAGCAATGGAATGAAGGGATTCGGAAATGGCTGCTGAAAGCCCTAACATTTCAAAATCCCATTCCGCAAACGAAATGTGAATGACAGGATTGGTTTTTGCCCAATCCCAATTTTGTTCTACCCAAAGGTCTTTAAATAAAATTTTATTGCCTTCAAAGAGTTCTTTGAAGACCGAAACCAATAATGATTTTCCAAAGCGGCGCGGACGCGATAGAAAATAATATTTGCCTGTGGTCACTAATTGATGGACTAAACGCGTTTTATCCACATAAATGCTATTCCGTTCGGCAAATTCGGATAATTCTTGAATACCAAGAGGTAAGTTTTTCATTGCAGTGGTTTTAATTCATTGCAAAGATAACGTTGTTTGTTCTGAAAATCTAAATTTTACGCCTTTTTTTTGAATCTGTTGGGGACACATGACAATTTGTCATTGGCAGCATTCTTGATAAAAACGCGTTGCAAGCTACATCTCCTAAAAATGCTAACTATTTTTAAAGGACGCTTGAGCTAAAAGATTATGTTTCAATTTAGGCGAAAAAACAAAAAAATGGAGCAGAACGATACGCTTCCTAAGACAGAAGCAACTTCAGAAGCAACGGTAAACCCGACCGAAACTGCTGAAAATACGGATTTACAAGCTGAAATCGCGGCACTCAAAAAAGAAAATGAGGCGCAAAGTGCGCAAATCGCAGATATGAAAGACAAGTTTTTGCGCACCTATGCAGAATTTGACAATTTCAAAAAGCGTACTGCCCGCGAAAGACAAGAATTATTTGGCACGGCGGCGCGTGACACAATGTCAGCCCTTTTGCCTGTTTTGGACGATTTTGACAGAGCTGCCAAAAATGAATCCTTTACAGAAGGTATGCAATTACTTTATCAAAAATTTCATCATGTTTTGCGCAGCAAAGGGTTGAAAATCATGGAAAGTAATGGTCAACCCTTTGACGCGGCGTTGCACGAAGCCATTACGGAAATCCCTGCGCCCAATGAAGCATTACAAGGAAAAGTAATTGATACGGTCGAAAACGGCTATTTTTTAAATGATAAACTCATTCGCTTTGCGAAAGTGGTTGTCGGAAAATAAAATGGATTGTGGATTGTGGATTTCTGATTTCGGAATGTATTGACTTGATTATCAATGTTTTCCGAAATCCGAAATCCGAAATCCGAAATCCGAAATCCATTGAATCATGGCAAAACGAGATTATTACGAAGTGTTAGGCGTGCCGAAAAACGCCGATGCGGACGTACTCAAAAAGGCGTATCGCAAACTCGCTATGCAACATCACCCTGACCGAAATCCAGGCGATAAAGCGGCGGAAGATAAGTTTAAAGAGGCGGCGGAGGCTTACGAAGTCCTCAACGACGCGGATAAACGGGCAAAATATGACCGAATGGGTCATGCTGCGTTTGAAGCGGGCGGCGGTGGCGGCTTTGGTGGTTTTGGCGGCGGCGAAGATATTGCAGATATTTTGCGCAATTTTCAGAATATTTTCAATGAAGATAGAGGCGGTGGTGGCGGTTTTTTCGGTGGTGGCGGCGGTTTTCAACAGGAACGCGGTCAACGTGGTTCTGATTTGCGCATCAAAGTTCGTTTGACCTTAGAAGAAATCGCAAAAGGCGCGAATAAAAAAATCAAAGTCAAAAAACAAGTGACTTGTACGACTTGCGGCGGGCATGGCGCGAAAGATTCAAGTTCACTTTCGACTTGTACGAATTGTCGTGGTTCGGGCTATGTGCGCGGGATGCGGCAGACGTTTTTGGGCGTGATGGAATCTACGGGCAAATGTCCGAATTGTCGCGGCACAGGTCGGATGATTACGGCGGTTTGTACGGGCTGTCGCGGCGAAGGCACGGCGTATGGCGAAGAAACGATTGAAATCGAATTGCCCGCAGGTATCGGCGAAGGTATGCAATTTGCCATGAAAGAGCGCGGTAATGCAGGTGCAAAAGGTGGTCCCGCAGGGAATTTATTGATTACCATTGAGGAAATCCAACACGAGCATTTGCAACGCGAAGGTACCAATTTGCATTACGAATTGTTTATCAATTTCGTGGATGCGGCGATGGGAACGCGCATTGATGTGCCAACTTTGGATGGAAAAATTCGTCTTTTAGTGCCGCCAGGGACGCAATCGGGTAAAACATTCCGTTTAGAAGGAAAAGGTTTGCCTGCGGTGCAGAGTTACGGCACGGGCGATCAATTGGTACACATTAATATATGGACTCCCAAAAAATTGAATGATGAAGAACGGCATTTATTAGAAAAATTGAAATCTATGCCGAATTTTCAACCAACTCCGAGTCGAGAAGATAAGAATTTTTTTGATAGAATTCGAGATATGTTTAAATAAATAAGGATGGATGATGAATGATAAATTTTGTAATTGATTTATAATCAATGATTTACGAAAATTTATTATTCATCATCCTTCACATAAAAACGGTCATGCAATTTCCGATATTAACAACAGAACGATTGATTTTAAGATGTCTCGAACCCAATGATGCGCCTGCTCTTAAAACATTGCGTTCCAATAAAAGCGTGAACCAATTTCTGGATAGACCCAAATCAACAACGCTTCGTGCTGCACAACGATTTATACAAAACATATTGTTTTTAATAAATAGCCAACAATCATTTTATTGGGGCATCGCGTTGAAAGAAAACAATCTTGTGATTGGCACGATTTGTTATTGGAATCTCAATCCTAACGAAAATCAAGCTGAAATTGGATATGAATTGCATCCCAAATTTCAAGGAAAAGGCATGATGCAAGAAGCCGTTTTAAAAATCTTAGAATATGGATGGAATGAAATGCAGCTTAAAACGATAACTGCTTTTACAAGATTTGATAATCTAAAATCTATAGCACTTTTAGAAAAATTTAATTTTCAACAAATTATAGATACAAAAGAATCGCAATATAAATGCTATGCTTTAAAAAAACAATGATAGTAGTCGGAAAATTTATTTCCCGCCTAATGGTTTGAAAATAAATTTTCCAAAAACGATGCTTATTTTTTTACAAAAATATTTGGATAAACCGTTTTAAAACGCTACTTTTACATCAAAATTGAATCTCAATGTAAACAATTTTCCAGCACAATGTTACAAACTGTAACGCGACCGTCTAAATTTTCGTAAAATTAGGCAAGGCTTTTGAATCCCGAAAGTAAAAAAGGAAAGTTTCTAAAAATCCGTTCCTTATCTTTGAAAATCTGACCTTTTAAAAAAGAACTGCGCAATTAACGCTATGTATATCAATCCATTGGAACATCCAGAGTTAAAACGGTTCAAGTATAAGGACCTCAAAATCTATTCCTCAACGGAATGGTTGGCGGATAACAAAAAAAAGTATCGCCAAGTTTTTGACCGTTACGAGACAACGTATATTTATGCTGAATTGTCGTTGTACAACAAACTTTTCGACGGGGACGATTGGGAAGTTGATGTTGAATTGCGTTGTTACGCCCTCAAAAAAGGCAAAACCGAACTTTGCTCTTTGCCTTTCAAACGAAAAGTAAGTAAATACGACAATACAATATATGTCCGCGAAGGCTGGGGCAATAAAAAAGAAGGTGTTTTTTGGAAAAAAGGCACTTATTATTGGGAAGCCTTCGTCGAAGGCGAAAAAGTAGCGACTAAATATTTTTATATTGAAGACGCGGGTAAAGAAATTTCTATACATGAAAATCCTTATATGGAAGTGCAATCATTGCGCTTGTATGAGGGACCTTACGACGATATTCCAGAAGCTGAACGGGTTTATTACAAAACGTTTGGTTCGGAAGAGACACGTTACATTTATGCAGAAATTTGTTTGCGCAATTTGAATCCTAATAAAAGTTGGCAATGTGAATTATTTACAAAATTTTATAATGATGCGCGAGAATTGAAAGGACAAGTCGTGCGTCTGCATCGCGTCGAGCGCAAGGATGAATTGATTAGTATTACCGCAGGTTGGGGCAGCAATGTGAAAGGTTCTTGGCGCAAAGACCGTTACACATGTGAAGTTGTTTTTATGGATAAGTTATTGGCACTCGTACCGTTCGATGTTGGTGAGGAATTTGAAGAAGGTTTAATGCCGATTAATTTGCCGAATCAAATCGCGCCGATTTTGGTGGAAGCGGAAGATACGCCCGACCAAACATTTGAAGATGTGATGGGAAAATTGGATTCATTGATTGGTTTGCGCGAAATCAAGTTGAAAGTGCGCGACCATGCAAAATATATTCAATTTTTGCAATTGCGTCGGGATAAAGGTTTTGATGAAAAGGAGCAAATTAATGTGCATTCGGTTTTCACGGGCAACCCTGGAACAGGAAAAACGACGGTTGCACAAATGATGGGTCGTTTGTATAAAAAAATGGGTTTGTTATCGAAAGGACACGTTCATGAGGTAGATAGAGTAGATTTGGTCGGTGAATATATCGGTCAAACGGCTCCAAAAGTGAAAGAAGCGATTGAAAAAGCTCGCGGCGGCGTTCTTTTCATTGATGAAGCGTACTCTTTGGCGCGTAGCAACGACGATACTAAAGATTTTGGACGGGAGGTTGTTGAGATTTTGGTCAAAGAAATGAGTAATGGTGTTGGCGATTTGGCGGTGATTGTGGCGGGTTATCCGAAGGAAATGAAACATTTTATTGATTCTAATCCTGGATTAAAATCTCGTTTCAAACTATTTTTTGAATTTGCGGATTATTTGCCACAAGAATTGGCACAAATTGCAGATTATGCGTGCCTTGAAAAGACGGTTGTGTTAAGTCCTGCTGCGAAACGGCGCATTGAAGACATTATTGTGGAAGCGTATCGGACGCGGGACCGCAGTTTTGGCAATGCTCGATTTGTGTATGATTTGATTGAGCAAGCGAAGGTGAATTTGGGATTACGGATTATGTCTATGGATAATCCGAAAGGGTTGAGCAATGACGAAATGTCGTTGATTCAAGCGATGGATGTTGAAAAAATCCAATTCAAACCAAAACGGGAATTGCCAAATATTCCTGTTGATGAAGCGTTGTTGAAATCAAGTTTGGAAGAGTTGACGCATTTGATTGGAATGGATAAAATCAAGGAGCAAATTAGTGAAATGGTTCGCTTGGTTCGCTACTATCGGGAGACGGGAAAAGATGTATTAGGAAGTTTTTATCTACATACGGTGTTGATTGGCAACCCTGGAACGGGTAAAACAACGGTTGCACGTATCTTGGCGAAAATTTATAAATCATTGGGCGTGTTGGAACGCGGTCACATGGTGGAGACGGATAGACAAGGTTTGGTAGCGGGTTACGTCGGTCAAACGGCGATTAAAACGGCTGCGAAATTGGATGAAGCGGTTGGCGGCGTGTTGTTTATTGACGAAGCCTACGCGCTTACATCGCATGGCAGCAGTACGCATGGCGATTTTGGCGACGAAGCAATTCAAACCATTTTGAAAAGAATGGAGGACAGACGCGGCGAATTTTTCGTATTTGTGGCGGGTTACACCGATAATATGGAAACTTTTTTGAAAGCGAATCCAGGATTAAGCTCTCGTTTTGACAAAACGTTGCGTTTCGACGACTATACGCCTGATGAATTGATGGAAATTGCAGTACAAATGTTCAGTAATGCGGGATTGTCGTTGGCGCCCGACGCGTATGAACACATGCAGCGATATTTGGCGTTCATTCACGAATATCGTGATAAATATTTTGGCAATGCGCGGACGGTGCGTCAAATTGTGGAAGATGCCGTTAAAAAGCATAACTTGCGTTTGGCAAATATTGCACCTGAACAGCGTGACCCAACTGAAGGTAATATATTGACAATGAATGATTTAGAGTCATTCAAATTAGATAAATCTGAATTTGTATTTAACAGAAAGTCTATTGGTTTTGGCACGCGTGCGCCGAAATAGTGTTGAATTGTAAAAAACAAAAGGTCATCGTTTTGTCATTCCGTAGGAAACGATGACCTTTTCTTTTGGGAGCATTTGAGTTGAAATAAGTGCCATTCATTGCACGACCTTATTTATTCCTCATCGGTTGAAATATCAATGGATTTCCCAGCAGCCAATAATGCAATTTCTTCTTTAATCGCTAAAATCTTCATCCAAATGAATACCTTGTGAAAGTTGGGTCACTTCGTCCAGAGTCAGTTTAGACGCATTACATATTAACTCATGGGCTAATCCGTTTGCCAATAAGGTTTTAGCAACTTCAATATTTCGGGTTCTAATTCCTTTATCCAAAGCCGTTTCAATCACAGACATTTCAACTCGACGATTTTCAACATGCCGTTGATACGCACGACGTTCTTCTAAACTCATGCGTTCGACATCCAACACCGTTTTCGCTCGTTTCATGCCTTTGGCTTTAAACGAATCTTTAATTTCACTTTTTTTCAAAAAGTAAAACCATTCATCAATCGGGTCAATGACTTGCTCGGGTTTGAACGCGCCGACCCGCAAAATATAATATTTGGGGAAGATGTCTGCGACCTTTTTGATAGCGTATTTCGTTTGTTGCGTCTTGGTTGGATTGAGGATATCCTTCTGTTTGCGCCCGATAAACGCGCCTTGATATTCATAGATGTAATCTTTGCCTTGCCCAATCCGAAAATAGACAATATTAATCGAATACACTTTCTTGATGTCCCCATACGGTTGCCCTTCGTGAATGTATTCCGTAATTAATTTAGACGCACCGTAAACCATTCGATGAAAATAATCAATTTCATCGTCATACTGAATCTCAATCAGCATTAATTCCCGTTCTTTCGTCTGAACCAAAATATCCACGCGGTCAAATTTGTCTTTTTCGGACTGTTGATTGCCCTCGCTCTCGCTCTCCAACAAGTTGACAATCACCACATCAAAACCCAGCAATTCACTTAAAAAGCCTTCCAAGACATCAAAATTTTCTTTGTGTCGCAAAACTTTTTTGATTGCCCAATCGAAACTCATTAAAGTACGTTCTGCCATCAGATTTCCCAATTTTAGTGAAAAGCAATAAAAGGATTGTCAAAGAGGGTCTCTCCATTGACAAGATTCGCAAAAATACAACACAAAATTAAGACTTTTGAGAAAGACTGTCAAATATTTGTTTTAAACATAATTTTAAAAAAATATCCGTTTGATACGATACCCTGTTGCAAGCGACACGTCTTGATTGTGAAAAGGTCATCATTTTGTCATTCCGTAGGAAACGATAACCTTTTGTTTTTACAGTTTGACTAAAATCATCTTTCAGTCAAATTTGCCCGTAAAAATAGGATGTTGTTTTCCTTTTGCCAATTCGAGCACATTTTTACTAACGTATGTAAATAGTTCGCCAATTGTAATCCTCTTATCTACAATAATATTTGCGGCTCCTTGCGATTCGTTTTTTGTATTTTTTGAATAGGATTGCAACTCATTGATATCGCCGAAGACGGCACTTTTTTTTAAGAGCGTTTATTTATGACCAATGACTTATTTTGAAAAATCTTAATGACTTTTTTAATTTTTTTCGTCTCTTATAAGACGTGTTGTGCAGTTCAACGCCGCTTTTTACAAAATCGCTAAATCTATATTTGTATATTATATCAAAACCATTTATTAAATATTTCAGCATGAATATCAAGTCATTATCAATGATTGTTGGAACATTTTTGGCATTTCAAACGGTGAGCTTCGCTCAATTGGAATCCAAAGGCGCAACCAAAACCGTTCACACTTCGGCACCAAAACTGTCTGCACCAAAACTAACAACTTACAAGCCAATTGGCAAAAAAACAATTGCAAAAACAGCTACCCAAAAAGTCGCTCCTTCTGGCGCAATTATTACATTTGAGAAATCTATAATAGATTTGGGTACTATCAAGGAAGATGCAGTAATTGTCAACCAATTTGAGTTTACAAATACGGGCGTAAAGCCATTGGTTATCACCTCTGCTAAAGGTACTTGTGGTTGTACTGCCCCTGAATATCCCAAAACGCCTATTTTACCAAGTGAAAAAGGCGTAATTACGGTTACTTACACTGCAAAAAATAAGGTAGGTCCACAAAAACCTGAAATTACAGTAACCACAAATGGGACTCCAAGTACCGTTAAAATTAAATTAGAAGCATGGGTTGACCAAATTCCGGGTGGTGTTAAGGATTAAATTCAGAATAAAAATTAGAAAAGGGTTGATTTAAACAACAAAAATTGTTTAAATTAACCCTTTTCTAATTTTTATTCTGAAAAAATTAATAAACGGCATCAAAATCACCTTCATCTTCAAGTTTGATACGCGAAACACGTTCTTCTTGCAATTGCCGATTGAGCGCAATACTCGCATTGAGTTCAAATCCAAATACTAAAATCATTGCGTTCAATTGCATCCACAACATTAAAACAATAATGGTTCCGATAGAACCATATAATTTATTATAATTCCCAAAATTATCCACGTATGTAGAGAAAATAATGGACGATAACATCGAAAGTAAGGTTGCTAAAACGGCTCCTGGGGAGAAAAAAGGCAATTTTCGCCGCATTAAAATCCCAAAACGATAGATAAATGCCGAACCCATATATAACAATAAAATGACAACGACCCATCGCAACGTCAATAATGAATTGGCTAAAGCTTTTTTGCTCATGGTTAATTTTGTCCATTTTGCCCATAAATTCACGCCTTCATGGATTAATTGATTGCCCAAAATGATTAAAATCATGGAAGTCACCATCAAACCACCTAATGCAAAGGTCAAAATAATTGCCCGAATCCGTTTATCAAGTGGTTTCCGTTTTCCAAAAATGGGGTAGGATTTTTCAAAACCGCCCATCAAAGCTAAAATACCATTTGATGAGAAATAAATGGCTAATACGAAACCAATACTAATAATATCGCTTCGCTTCTCATTTAAAAAATCTTTGATGGTTAAAGTTACCATTCGACCTGCATTATTTGGCATAAGTTCATCAATGGCAACGGTAATTTCCCGTATCACTTTAGATTTTTCAAAAGGCAAAAACGGAATCAGCGAAATCAACACCATCAACGACGGAAATAAGGACAAAAAAAAGCTAAATGCAATCGCATTAGCGCGCATAGTGACGGGGTGTCGCCCCATTTCCTGCCGCATAAAATTGAATACATAAAACATTGGAACGCCTTGGAACCCTGGCATGGTGTGCGTTTTCGCAAAAGCCACTATTTTTTTTAACCATTTAATATTTTTTATCTTAGCTATTGCTTTTTGAATCATAGTTCGATATTGGGATGTTTCAATCGCAACCCAATTGTTGATTATTGGATGGAAGGCATTAAAAAATCTTGAGTTTGGATACGATAAACAGACTGCTTTTTGACACAAAAGTAACCCGAATTTCTTAAAATAGACTATTTTTGGGCAAATTTTAAACGATTATTAGTATGAATTACTTACTTGTATTTATCGGTGGCGGCTTAGGTAGTTTAGTCCGCTTTCAAATTTCGGAATGGTGTTCTAAATACGCCTCGACCTTTCCTTTCGCAACTTTAATTTCTAATGTATTAGCTTGTTTAATCATTGGTATTTTAACTGGCTTGAGCTTCAAAAATCAATTGCCCGTTCATTACAAATTCCTTTTTGCTACAGGGTTTTGTGGTGGATTCTCCACGTTTTCCACTTTTTCCATAGAAACTTTGCGCCTTTTTCAAATACAAAATGTTTCTACTGCTTTCTTAAATCTTATTTTAAGTTTAATATTATGTTTATTCGCAACATTTATAGGTTTGAAAATCACTCTGTTTTAACCTGTTATTTGCTTGACAACCTCAAGCAACTAAACAAATTTAATATTTCCCTATGTGACCTATTTTCCTATGTGTTAAAAAAATGACAAAAAAATGACAGAAAAATAATAAAAGATTGTTGTAGAAAACTTACCTTTGCGCCATCAAATCTAACTGAAATCAAAATTTACATTTTAAAATATTCGTTTTTAAAAAATATAATTTCATATACTGATATTTTTTAAAATAAAATGCTTAGAAATACCCAGAAATCTGAAATAATAAAAGGTTATTTCGGATGGACTCAGCATATAAGAGAAACTAATTATCTTCTATCTGTACGAGATGACAAAACCATTAATTGAATGCGTCCCAAATTTCAGTGAAGGGCGCGATATGACCATTATTAAGCAAATTACAGATGCCATTGAAAGTGTGGATGGTGTCCGCCTACTCAATGTTGACCCTGGAAAGGCGACGAATCGAACCGTTGTTACTTTTGTGGGTGAGCCGTTACCAATGGTAGAGGCAGCATTCCGCGCTATTCAAAAGGCATCAGAACTCATTGACATGTCCAAACATACAGGAGAGCATCCTCGTATGGGTGCTACAGATGTATGTCCTTTTGTGCCGATTGCCAATATTTCATTGGAAGAAACGGTAATTTGCGCAACAATGTTGGGTAAAAAGGTGGGTGAAATGCTTAAAATCCCAGTATTCCTTTACGAATCGGCGGCTACTAAACCCGAACGGAAAAATTTAGCAACGATTCGAGCAGGTGAATATGAAGGTTTAGAAATGAAACTTCGGCATCCAGACTGGAAACCTGATTTTGGCGAACCCATTTTCAATCCAAAATCGGGCGCAACGGTCATTGGGGCAAGAGATTTTTTAATTGCGTATAATATAAATTTGAATACAACGAGTGTTCGACGGGCTAATTCCGTTGCGTTTGACGTGCGCGAGCAAGGTCGTATTGCAATGGACACGTTTGGAAAACCACTCAAAGATGAAAAGGGTGAACCTATCCGACAAGCGGGCGCGTGTAAAGCAGTGAAAGGGATTGGCTGGTACATTGAGGAGTATGGCATTGCGCAAGTTTCGATGAATTTGACCAATATTCAAGTGACTCCATTACATATTGTCTTTGAAGCAGCGTGTAAAAGTGCTGAAAAACGAGGTTTGCGTGTAACAGGTTCAGAATTAATTGGCTTAACGCCTAAGAATGTTTTGATAGAAGCGGGTCAATATTTTCTGAAAAAACAACAACGTTCTATTGGAATTTCGGAAGAAGAATTGATTAAAATCGCAGTTAAAACATTGGGATTGAATGAGTTAAGCCCTTTTGAGCCTTCTAAAAGAGTCATTGAATATTTGTTAGAATCGGACAACAGTGACCCATTATTGAAACTCAGTTTGCGTCAATTTGCCAATGAAACGGCTTCTGAAAGTCCTGCTCCAGGTGGTGGTTCTATCGCTGCATATATAGGTGTACTGGGCGCGGCTTTGGCAACAATGGTTGCAAATTTGTCATCGCACAAACGCGGTTGGGATGCACAATGGGCAATCTTTTCAGAAATTGCAGCAAAAGGGCAAGCGTTAAAAGACGCATTATTGAAAAAAGTGGATGAAGATACTGCCGCATTCAATGGCATTATGGCAGCCATGCAATTGCCAAAATCAACCGAAAATGAGCGCAAAATCCGCAAAAATGTGTTGAAAGAGGCAACCAAAAAAGCGATTGAAGTACCATTAAGCACCGCAGAATTAAGTATGAAATGTTTCGAGATTGTGCAAAAAATGGCTGAAATCGGAAATCCTGCCTCTGTTTCGGATGTGGGAGTGGGCGCACTATGCGTTCGCGCCGCTGTTCATGGAGCTGTTTTGAATGTTAAAATTAATTTGTCAGGATTTGAAGATGCCTATTATGTTACCACGATTTCAGAGCGTGTACAAATCTTGACTCAAGCTGCGGACAAAGCCGAAACGGAAATCATGCACATTGTGTATTCTAAAATAAAGTGAGTCTTGAAAATGATTAGATAATCGCATTTATAACTAATTGATTATAAATTGATTACAAATATCTGACAACTTCAACTCCAACTAAAAACCAATTTCAATTATTGTTTTATTATTAAAACCATCCTCTCTTATGAAAAAAATAGGAATCTTGTTTGGCAAAGAAAGTTCTTTTCCTTACGCGCTGATAGAGCGCATCAATGCTAAAAAAATCCCTAATATCGTTGCCGAAGCGGTGACGGTAGATAAAGTCGCACAAGGCGACCCAACTGAATATGCTGTTATTATTGACCGCATTTCGCAAGATGTACCTTTTTATCGCGCTTATTTGAAAAATGCTGCTCTTTGTGGAACAGCTGTTATTAATAATCCATTTTGGTGGTCTGCTGATGAGAAGTTTTTTAATAATGCGTTGGCTGTAAAAATCGGCGTTCCAGTACCGAATACAGTGATTTTGCCTTCTAAAAACCGTCCCGACGATACCAGTGAAATGTCTTTTCGCAACTTGCAACATCCATTAAGTTGGGATGCTATTTTTCAATATATTGGTTTTCCTGCGTATATGAAACCACATTCTGGGGGTGGTTGGAAACACGTTTATAAACTGAATTCGCCAGAAGAATTCTTTGAAAAATATGCTGAAACAGGTCAGTTAGTGATGATGTTGCAGTCTGAAGTTCAATTTGATGAGTATTTCAGATGTTACTGCTTGGGCGGCAATCGTGTTCACATTATGCAATATGAGCCGCGCAATCCGCATGAAGCGCGTTACGTGAAAGATGGTGCGCCTGTTTCAAAAGAATTGTTAGCAAAAGTAGAAGATTATACCTTGAAATTGAACCGCGCTTTGGGTTATGATTTCAACACCGTTGAATTTGGCGTTCAAAACGGCATTCCTTACGCGATTGATTTCTGCAATCCTGCGCCAGATGCAGATTTGGATTCGGTTGGCAAAGACAATTTTGAATGGGTCGTTGAAAATGCGGCGATGATGGCGATAGAAAGAGCGAGAATTCACCGCGAAGGTCAAAATAATTTGACGTGGGGAACGTTTGTCAAAAATGCAATTGCAGGTTACGCGCCAAATATTCCAAATCCAGTTTGGGGCGGTGTTAGCCGTGAAGTTAGAGAAGTTTCTGATGTTCAAAGAACGGTTGTGACTTCTACGCTAACAAACGCAGTCGTTCAAGCAACAGAAGTTGCCATTCCTACGGTAACAAAAACGATTGTTCAAAAGGAAGTTGCAACGCCTGTGGTAGCAAAAAGCAATATTTCATCGAAGGAAACTATAACTAAAACCGTCGTTCAATCAACTGAAACGGTTGCAGGGAAGGATGATTTGAAAAAAATTGAAGGCATCGGACCGAAAATTGAAGAACTTTTGAATAATATAGGTATTATGACATTTGTTCAATTGGCGGTAACACCCCTTCAAAAATTACAAGAAATGTTGGACGCAGCAGGTAAGCGTTTTGCAATGCATGACCCAACTTCTTGGACTTTGCAAGCAAATTTGGCAAGTAAAAACGATTGGGAATCCCTCAAACAGTTGCAATCGCAATTGATTGGTGGCAAAGCAAAATAAAAAGCTTTTTTAATTTATATATCAAATTGCGTCAATTGTCATCAATTGACGCAATTGATGCTAAAAACAACTCAATTTATGAAAGCGGCACTGTTAGATTTGAATAATAATACTCCGAACAAAAGTATCGGATATTTGAGAACGATGTTGACCGATTACGGGCTGGCGTATGAGGAATTTGAGGTACGGCATCGCAGCGAATTACCTGATATGAGTTTTGACATTTATATATCGTCTGGCGGGCCAGGCAGTCCTTTTGACAATGAAGATGGGGTTTGGAATGACAACTATTTTGATTTAATAGACAAATTATGGCGACATAATTTGAAATATCCCAATCATAAAAAATATGTTTTTTTTATTTGCCATTCTTTTCAATTGGCTTGTCGTCATTTCAAGGTGGGCAGGATTATGAAAAGGGCGTTTAAATCATTTGGGACTTTTCCTGTATATCAAAGTACGGAAGGTTTACAAGAACCATTTTTTGCGGGGCTTCAAAAACCGTTTTGGATAGCTGATTTTCGGGAATGGCAAGTGATTGAACCTGATATGGCAGTAATGGAAGCCAAAAATTTTAAAATTTTGGCTTGGGAAAAGCCGAATACGAAACGATTGCCTCGTGCAATCATGGCAATTCGGTTTTCGGATGCTTTTTTTGCAACCCAATTTCATCCCGAAGCGGATGCGGGCGGGATGTTAGCTTACTTCAAAATGGAGGAAAAAAAGCAAGAAATTTTGTCAAATTATGGAAAAGATAAATATGAGCAAATGATTCGAGACCTGACAGATGAAACCAAAATTGAAAAAACATATCAAACGATTTTGCCTGCTTTTTTTGAACAAACCATTGAATTGTTGAAAAAATCGGAAAAGATTGTTACTCATTAAGCAATGATGAATGATGAATGATCAATGATGAATCCATTGATAATCAATAAATTCATTATTGACCATTCATCATTCATTATTAAATTGAAAGATGAATTTATGATTAAGAATTTGCGTCAAGCGTATAATGCTGATTTTAAGCCAGAAAAGTATAATGCTTTTTTAAAAGATGTTTATGCGGAACACCAACATCGTCCCATTTTTAGAATTAGTGAAACACCTGTTTTTATTCCAAATGATTTAAAAAAAAAATTGATTCAAGCATGTGATGAAATTGTCAATGTATTGGTTCAACCCGATTTTAAACAAAAAACAGAAAAATCTTTGGAAAAAGCACATCGCGTACCAAATGAGGATGCGCATCCAAATTTTCTGGTCATTGATTTTGGGATTTGTGAAAATGAAAAAGGTGAATTAACACCACAACTCATTGAATTACAAGGGTTTCCATCATTATATTTTTTCCAACAAATTTTGGCAAAAATGTATCGCCGTCATTTTGACTTACCTGCGAATAGTACGCCTTTGTTGAATGGTTTGGATGAAAATAGTTATATTGAATTGATGCGTGAAGTCATTGTTGGGGATACGCCGCCTGAACAGGTCGTTTTATTAGAAATCGAACCTATGAAACAAGCAACTACTATTGATTTCTTAGCAACGCACAAAGCATTGAGTATCAAGATTTTATGTATTACGGAAGTTGTCAAAAAAGATAAAAAATTATATTACAAAGACGATAATGGAAATTTTATTCAAATTTTAAAAATTTATAATCGCGTGATTTTCGATGAGTTAGAACGTCGGAAAGATTTAAAATTGAATTTTAGTTTCTTGGATGAACTGGATATAGAATGGATTGGTCATCCAAATTGGTTTTTCCGCATTAGCAAATATGCCTTGCCCTTTTTGAAAAGCGAGTTTGTGCCAGATACGCGTTTTTTGAAGGATTTTAATGGGCATTATCCAACAGATTTAAATAATTATGTTTTGAAACCATTGTTTTCATTTTCGGGGCAAGGCGTTCAATTGCATATTACCAAATCGGATTTGGATAATATTCAGGATAAAGATAATTATATTTTGCAAAAAAAGGTTCAGTACAAACCTGCTTTGGCTGCTCCAAATGAACCTGTCAAAGTAGAAATTCGCATGATGTTGGTTTGGAAGAAAAATGAAGCTAAACCTCAATTGATTAATAATTTAATTCGATTAAGCAAAGGTGAAATGATTGGGGTTCGTTATAATAAAGATAAAGATTGGGTTGGGGCGAGTGCGGGTTTGTTTTGTGAGGAATAAGACTCGAATTTCACGAATGAGCCCGAATTTGGTGTGATTTTTTTTTGAATTGAAAAAATCAAAAGAGTTATAACAAAAATTAAACTATCTTTGCGGAATTATTGTTGTTTTTACACTAAGTAGCTAAAAACCTATAAATTTCATTTAAATTTTTTAATAGCAACCAATGGCAAAAATTAAAATCGCAATTAACGGTTTCGGACGTATTGGTAGAATTACGTTTCGTAACTTGTTGAAAAACAAGAATGTAGAAGTTGTCGCGCTCAATGATTTGACCGATAACAAAACTTTAGCTCACCTTTTGAAATATGATTCTGTACATGGCAAATTCGACGGTACGGTAGAGGCTGATGCAGAAAATTTATATGTGAATGGCAAAAAAATTCGGGTTTA
>JBEEMZ010000078.1:0-29869 GCA_041192405.1 Bacteroidota bacterium
CTGCCTTTTTAAATTAAAACCTGCCTTTTTAAATTAAAACCTGCCTTTTTAAATTAAAACCTGCCTTTTTAAATTAAAACCTGCCTTTTTAAATTAAAAACAAAATCATTTATAAATCATTCATAACTAAGGGTTTGTAATAAATTAAAAATTTTTTTTAACCAATGTGTGAATATTATAAATTTATCCAAAAATGATGTAACACATCCCGCCCATAAAACACTCAATTTTGCAGGGTCATAAAGGTATTTACACCTTAACTATAACCCGTAAAAATGATTAAAAATGAATATCGAAAATTCAATTGAAGCGTTGAACTCGCTTATCGAAATCAACAATGACCGAATTGAAGGTTACAAAACGGCTGTTGACCAAACAGATGAGGCTGATTTAAAAAATCTGTTTTCTGAATGTATCAAAACGAGCGAAAAATGCAAATCAGAACTAGTGTCCGAAGTGCGCCATTTGAACGGGACTCCCGCTGAAGGCACTAAAACAACGGGCAAAATTTACCGCGTTTGGATGGATTTCAAAGCGTTGATTACAGGTAAAAGCCGTTCTGCTATCCTCAATTCCTGTGTCTATGGCGAAGAAGTTGCCCGAGATGCCTACATGGACGCACTGAATACGTGCAGTATGGACTTAAACGACCAACAAATCGCTTTGTTGAAGACGCAACTTGCAATGCTCAAAGCCGACTTCACCAAAGTCAAAGGTTTGAAAGAATTAGCGACCTTGTAGAAATGTTTGATAACGGATGTTTCGAGGAGCATTAAAAGAATCATTAAATTGATTTTTTTGATAAAACCATCAAAGTATCTAAATGTTTTGTTTTAACGCAAAAAAATAGATACTTTGATGATTTTTGAATCTATAAATCATTGTTAATGAGCATGTTCTAATTCTCCTTCTTGCACCTGTTCTGCGAGCAATTGTTGTTGCACTTCATTCGGAACGGCTGCATAATCCGCAAATTGACTCAAAAATTTAGCTTTTCCCTGCGTCAGCGACCGCAATGCCGTCGAATAATGATGCAATTCCGACAATGGCACTCGCGCTTTCACCTTCTGATAATGCCCTTCGGTGTCCATGCCCATGATGATAGCGCGGCGCGTCTGCAAATCGCCCATCACATCCCCCATGACTTCGGGCGTGCACAACACCTCAATATCATAAATCGGTTCCAACAATTGCGCTCCCGCTTTTTGGAAAGCATTTTTAAACGCCATCGTCCCCGCCAATTGAAATGCCATATCATTAGAATCCACAGGGTGCATTTTACCGTCATACACCGAAACCCGAATATCGCGCACATGAGAACCCGTCAACGGACCTTCTTGCATTTTCGCCATCACGCCTTTTTTAATCGCAGACATGAATTTGGCATCAATCGAACCGCCAACAATGCAATTACAAAATATTAATTGCCCGCCCCAAGCTAAATCTTCCATTTCGGTGTTGCGGACGACCAAACCTTCTGGATTCGGCATACCTTCCGTATAAGGTTCAATCCGAAGATGAACTTCTGCAAATTGACCCGCCCCACCACTTTGTTTTTTATGCCGATACGCTTCATTCGCCGCTTTGGTAATCGTTTCCCGATACGGAATGCGCGGTTTTAAAAACGATGGCACAATATTATACATTTTTTCAATTCGATATTTGACGATATCTAAATGCAATTGCCCTTGCGAATGCAACAAAGTTTGTTTCAACTCTGCGGAATGTTCGACCCGTAAAGTTGGATCTTCCTCTTGTAACTGATGCAATGCAAGTGCTAATTTTTCAATATCTTTTTTGTCGGGAGCCGTAATTGCCATGCGCATCCGCGCCGCAGGAAATTCAATCGGTTCAATAATGGCATCTAAACCTTTGACTGCCAACGTATTATTAGAATGAGCATTTTTTAATTTGAGCGTTACGCCGATGTCACCCGCTTTCAATTCGGCAACAGGTTCTCGATTTTTACCATTAGCGACATAGATTTGATTGAACCTTTCTATCGTCGCATTTTGACTGTTTACCAAATCTTCCCCCCGATGCAATGTCCCTGCACACACTTTGAAGTATGAAACATTTCCAACATTCGGTTCCGATAATGTTTTATAAATAAAAATAGCCGTTTGTCCATCCGAATCGCAAGCCAAAGTACCGCCATTTTGCAACGGCATTTCAGGACGCTGCACAGGAGACGGCGCGATGTCATGTAAAAAGCCCATAATCCGCCCACTACCCATATTTTTGATGGCAGAAGCGCAAAAAACAGGATAAAATTCTTGTTTAGCCAAAGCCATCGTCAACCCTTTTGCCAATTCTTCTTCGGTCAACGTGCCATTTTCAAAGAAAAGCTCCATCAATGTCTCATCATTTTCCGCCGCCGCCTCTACTAATTGTTGATGATACGCTTCTGCCCGTTCGCGTTCGGAAGCAGGAATCGCTTCTTTGGTGGGTCTGCCACCATCTTTCGGGAACACGTAAGCAATCATTTTCAACGCATCTATAATGACATGAAAATCATCACCCGCCTTCATCGGATATTGCACAGGCAACACTTTATTGCCAAAACGCTCTTGAGCCTGTTCGAGCGTCATTTCATAATCAGCCTTTTCGTGGTCTAACTGATTGATAATGAAGATAGTAGGTGTTTTAAAATTTTCAATATATTCCCAAATCAACTCCGTCCCAACCTCAACACCACTTTTGGCATTGAGTAACATCAACGCAGTATCCGCGACTTTGAGGGAAGAAACCACTTCGCCCACAAAATCGTCGAAACCGGGCGTATCCAAAAGATTGATTTTACAATCTTTCCAACTCGCGTGCATGAGCGTGCTGAAAATGGAATTACGGCGTTGTTGTTCGACGGGCGAAAAGTCAGAAACAGTAGTTAAGTCTTCGACGCGCCCCCTTCGCGGGATGCTTTTGGCTTCGTAAAGCATAGCCTCCGCGAAGGAGGTTTTCCCAGAGCCAGAATGCCCTAATAAGACTACATTTCGGATTTGATGACTATTGTATGTCATGCGTCTTGGTTTTGATGTGAAAAAATAAGGGTTTATACATTACGAAAATATTTAATTTAATTTTTTAAACCAACATTTTGCAAATCCTTTCAAATGTAGTATATAATTTCTGAAAAACCAAATTTTTGCAGATAAAAAAGTGAAATTTTTTTTAATTAAAATATTAAATTTTGGTATGTGGATTTCTGGATTTGCCCCGAATTGCACAAATTTGCACCAATTGTTTGCGCGAATTTGTGTAATTCGCGGCGAAAAATTTAGTAAATTGGTTGTAATTTAGCATCTTTGCGCCGAATCATGCTTAAAATACATTCAATATGCAAAAAATCACGATTAAAAACTTCGGACCCATTGAAAATATAACGGATTTGGAAATTCCACGTGTGTTGTTCTTAATCGGACCGCAAGCGAGTGGGAAAAGTACGATTGCCAAATTGGTTTATTTTTTCAGAAAAGTACCTTCTCTGTTATGGGAAGGTCTGAATGAGCTTGAAAAAGATACTCCTTCTTTGCAATTAAAAACCTTTTTAGTCAAAATCAATGCACAATTCCATAAAATATTTGGAAAAAACAAAAATATTGAAATAATATTTTATTACACGCCTGAAAACGCATTGCAAATCCATCCTGATGATAAGCAATTTCGTTTTACGAATCCATCGGCAATCTTACTTTTTTTTAAAGAACTCTTGGATTTATGGCGGGCTTATTATAAACTGCTTGAAAATCAGCGCATACCGAATAAAGGAATTGAAAAGCAATTTTTAGTTCATCAAAGGAGTGCTTTAGTGAATAAAATGGAAAAATGTATCAAACTTTTTTTTGGATTTAAACTGATTGTAGATCAGTTGGAATATATTCCTGCGGGTAGAAGTTTGTTTACACTACTGAGTTATTAAAGTTGTAATATGTTTTTTTCCCGCAGATTTCTCAGATTTTTCCGCAGATTTTCGCAGAATAGAGACTCAAAAAGAAAATCCGCGAGAATCTGCGGGAAAATCTGCGAAATCTGCGGGGAAAAATAGATTGATATACATACACTTCCGTATCAGTTCAAAGAAGGCGATAATGAAAAAAAATCACCTTTTGATTTTTTTACCTATGTTTTTTTCAAACGCAGTGAAGAAATTCGACAAGATTGGACGATTGGAACTTTTTTGACCGATTTAAACGATGATTATGAGGCAAATGAATCATGGAACCCCATGATTTTGGAAAAATTCAAAAAAAATGATTCCTAAAATCTTAAAAGCAGATTATTTTTTTGATGGTTCTGTTGAATATTTGAAATCCAAGCATTTTGAGATTCCGTTGAATAAGGCTTCTTCGGGGCAACAAGAAGTTTTATGGATTCTGATTCAACTTTTTGTGTTAACTTTGGAATATACGCCCAGTTTATTAACGATTGAAGAACCCGAAGCGCATCTTTATCCGACGGCGCGAGTGGATTTATTGCAATTAATCATGGTTTTCGTGCATGCCAATCCGCATAATGAGGTCATTATCACTACGCATAGTCCGTATTTGTTGACGGCGGCAAACAATTTGTTATTTGCTTATCGGGTTTTGCAGAAGCATCCCGAACAAAAAGCAGCGATTGAACAACAAGTTTTATCCGAAAGTTGGATTAATCCAAAACATTTTGGAGCTTATTACGTCACGAATGAAGCATTAACCAATATTTTCAATCCAGAAACGGGTGTTATTTCAGAAAGCGCATTGGACGATGCTTCTGAAAATATTATGAATGTTTTTGATGAATTAATGGATATTTACAAATCTTAATACAATGAATCGCATAGACCAATTATTCCAAACAAAAAAAGCGGCTATTTTAAACATTTATTTTACCGCAGGCTTCCCGAATTTGCAGGATACGCCCCTTTTAATCGAAACTTTAGCGCAAGCAGGCGCGGATATGATTGAAATTGGTATGCCGTATTCCGACCCACTCGCGGATGGCGAAACCATTCAACAAAGTGGCATGATTGCCCTTCAAAATGGAATGACCTTAGATTTGCTATTTGAACAAGTGCACACGGCGCGTCAAAAAACGCAAATTCCATTAATTTTGATGGGTTATTTCAATCAAGTCATGCAATATGGCGAGGAAAAATTCTTTAAAAAATGTCAAGAAGTTGGCATTGATGGTTTGATTTTGCCAGATTTGCCTTTAAACGTTTATGAAGTTTCTTATCGTAAAATGATAGAAACCAATAATTTACGTATGACATTTTTAATTACGCCGCAAACGGAACCTGCACGTGTGCGCAAAGCTGACACATTAAGTAATGGCTTTTTGTACATGGTTTCGAGCGCGGCAATTACGGGCGCGAAATTGGGTATTTCGACAATACAATTGGATTATTTTCAAAGGATTCAAAAAATGAAATTGAAAAGTCCACGATTAATTGGTTTTGGCATCTCGAATCGGGCGACTTTTGAAACCGCGTGTGAATACGCGAATGGAGCGATTATTGGTAGCGCGTTCATTAAAGCGTTATCGAAAAGTAAGGATATTGTTAAAACGACACATGAATTTGTGGAAATGGTGCGTCCAGCAGTGGTAATTCACTAAGGATTGAAACACATAGGGACATAGGACACATAGGAATAATCAATCAACTATGCCTCCTATGTCCCTATGTGTTTGCACTATTCGTTTACGGTCTCGCCTTTGAACGAGCCTAAATCAAATAATAATGAAAAACGCAATGTATTATCCAATGGATTTCTTTGACTTGTGGTCGGAACTAAGTAAGAAAGGTTGATGCCAAACACATTATATTTCAAGCCCAAACCTGCTGTAAAATATTGTCTGCCACCTTTTGTTGAATGCTCGTAGAAATAACCTGCCCGTACTGCAAATTGTTTGTCATACCAGTATTCAACCCCTGTACTCCAGTAAAGTTCCCGCATTTTCTCGCCGAAATTAGATTTGCTGTCTGCAAACGACCTAAAAATACCCGCAACAGAACCCAAAGTACGCCATTCGCCTAAACTATCAGGCGTAGGAACCAACAATTTGTTTACATCCAAGGCGAATGTAATCGTATTGTATTGATCCAACGGAATTTCCCAAGCCGCGCCTAATCCCATATTTGTCGGCAAGAAATCACCATTTTTAACATACGTCACCTTGCTACCGATGTTTGAAACCGCTAAACCGAGCATCAAATTGGTCTTTTTATCAGACATTTTGATGGGCGTTTTATACGTTAACGAAACATCTGCCGCGCCCGCTTTGCCCGACCCAATCTGTTGAGAACCAATGGATAAGCCCGCAGCCAAGTTGGAATAAATGAATTTTCCCGTCAAACCAACCGATAATTTATCGGTCAATTGCCGCGAATAACCCACTGCCGCAGAGAATTCACGTGGCACACCTTCGCTCAAACGCGTACCATTTTCATCCGTCCAATCAATCTTACCCAACGAAAAATAACGCAAATCAATGCCAACAGCTTGTTTGCGTTTGCCTTCGCCGAACTGATAAAAACCTGCAAAATCCGCCAAATAGATGTCATCAACACCTAAATTGCGCAACCAAGGCGTGTAAGTGACGGATGCACCCGTTGATTGTTCTGCAAAAACTAATTTTGAAGCATTAAAATGCATAGCATTTGCATCAGGCGAGGTCGCAATCCCTACATCGCCCATCGCGCCCGAACGCGCATCTGGCGCAATGCGCATGAACGGAACGGCAGTTTGAATCACATTGCGGCAAGGTCTGCCCAGTGGGTCAATCTTATCGTGGCACTGACCCGTTAAGGTCGTTGTAACGGTCGTCAATATCGCTGAAGCACCAACCAATCGAAAGAAGAAATTTTTCATGTTGCTAATTGTAATTGTTTTTCAAATAAGATTCGGAAAACGGTGAATGAATTTGAATCTTGAATGGCTCGTAAAGTTGGTTTTAACGTCGGAGGCATTCAGAATGCAAATGTATATTTTTTTTTGAATATTTAAAAATAACTTATAAATGGTTTAATTGAATGATTCTATTTTTTTCATACATAATAGATTCATTAAAAAGGATTTAGCAAACTCGAAAATTTATATTTGCCACAAATTACAAGAATTTGCATCAATAATTGGTGCAAATTCTTGTAATTTGTGGCAAATATTTATTTTAAAATCACTAATTTTTCAAAATTACTTTGAACTTTGGTATTATCCTGTCCAAATAGTTTTACTTGATACATATAAACACCACGTGCCAATCCTTCACCGTACTCATCTTTGCCATCCCAAGCAATCCCCGAAACCAAATTTACATTGGAAAAAACGGTTTGGTCAATTGTTTTGACTAATTTTCCGCTAATTGTCAAAATATTAATCTGAACGCGCAAACCTTGACCTGTCAAACCATGTTCAAAACGGAACTCTGTATGCGTGGTAAATGGGTTGGGATAATTTAGAACGTAAGAAAGCCCTGTTTTAGCGTCCTTCGTCACAACAAATTCTGTCATCGCTTCGCCCGAATTGTTGGAAACGTCCCACGCTTTCACTCGAATCGTATGTTTGCCTTCCGCCAAATTGCTCAACGGATAACTCAATGTCCCGCGTTTATGATCATCTTGCGCCGCTTGATAGAAGGAATTTAACACACGTGTTTGCCCACCATCCAAAACCGAAGTCAAGTCATGACCAATGCTGATACCCGTCACATTAATGCCTGTATCATCACTGAGTTTGGCAAAAAGGGTAGGGGCGGCGTTCGTATTACTACCAGATACAAAATTTTCATCATTCATAAACACTTGAACCACAGGTGGTTGATTATCAGCAGCAACCGTCAAATCGGTACCACCAACCATGAATTGACTAAAATTACCTGTTGCATCATTCACACCGCCATCATACGCGTAATAACTAATTTTGCCTTTTCCAAACTCGTAATTAATATCTCGCGGCACCACAAAACTAAAACTCCAAGCTCCATTTTTAACGGTTGCAACACCTTTAAAAATGATATTTCTTTGAATCCGAAAATCGCGTACATAACTATCTTTATCTTGACCTAATGTTTTGGCAGTCAATGCTTTATCAAAAACAGTTGGATAAATTTTACCATTAAAATTAGTCATCACTTGACCATTATCATCGCGTATAAAACCTGAAATCGTTATTTTTTGCAACGCTTTAAAGGTATCTCGAAGCACGGAATCTAATGCCCGATTATTGATTTTGGAAGTTGTGACTTCATATTTTGGAATCGCCAAACGCATCGCAGGGTCGCCCAATAAGGTAAATTTTTGACCATTTGAACCAGTTCCAGAATGATTTTTCGAGACGCGTAGCACATCTCCTGCATAAATTGCCTGACTCCCGCGCTTTTTGAAAAGCGTATCATAGACAGCATTCACCAAAGTTGCATTTGTGGAAGCGTAAACCGCCCGAACCGTCGCAAAAAGTCCAACCGCACCGCCCGACGGATTCAAAATCGCCACTTCGCCTGCCGTCACCTCTTTTGGTGTGTCGTAGCCCGCAAAAGAACAAGTCGCCGTGATAATCAAAGGCAATTTATTAATATTGCGCCAAGCCTCCAAATCCTCCCGTAACAAAATGCGTTCTTGCGCCAAACCTTTCGGACCGCCATGCCCCAAATACGTGAACGTTAACATGCCACGAAATTCATTTTCAGTAATTGCCTCATTCAACGCTGGCACACGCGTCCCGCCCGCACTAATTTCTTGCCGATAGGCATCAATATATAATTTGTCAATATTAAAATTCGGCGTTTCATTAGCCACGCGGTCGGCAACGTAATCCGCATCAATTAAATGATAATTACTATCTTCGTCATCTGCCGAAAAAACAGCGCGATTCCGCCAATCGCCAAAAGATTCAGGATAAGATTCATATCTAATGATCTTACGCACAACACTTTCCGCTTCAATCGCATCTTTGCAAGGAATCCTGCCAACGGCGATATCTAAATTTCCTCTCAATTGTTCACCCTCAATACTGTCCAATAATGCGTAAAAATCATCCGACGGAAACGCGTCAATAGCATCAAAACTCTCATCTGTTTCATACGCAGGAATAAAATTCGTTTTTCTCGCTTTTTCCTCTGAGGTGCGCGCTTGCCAATCAAACGAACCATCACCCATCAATAACATATATTTGAAACGCAAATTTCTATCATATAACATTTTTGCAAAATCCCGAATCGCGCCAGGATCCTGCATCCCACTTGAAAACTCATTATAAATTTGACTCACTTCTGCGGTTGCGACGTTCATTCCAGAGAACGTTTTGCGATGTTGATTTAATAATTGCGTTGCATTTTCAAAATCTTTATGATAAACAATCAACATATCAACATTGTCAATGCCGTGTAAATTTTGATTGGTAACTTTTCCAATGGCTTCTGCTTTTAAAACAATTTCTGTTTTTTTGAATGCAATATATTCGCGTAAAATACTATTCGTATTCGCACTGAAAGTAAAAGTTGCGCCGTTCAAATTCCCTTCTTGCTTCAATGGTAAGGATGGATTTGTGACATCCCAAACGGTTACATTCGCATCTGTATTTGATAATTGAAAGCCACTTGTTACATACCGTTTCGTCTTCAAATCTCGAAACCCCATTTGATTACCCACCATTTGCAATTGACGACGTGCATTAATTTCAATGAAATCTAACCAACCTTCTGTTCCACTCACGGGCAAATAATTGATTTTAACATCTGGATTATCGCTATTAAGGTTGATAAGTTTTTGAAAATCAACTGCTTGTGCAAAAACGGATTCAACATTGGTTGGATTAGAAGTGGGAACACTTTGTTGAAATGCTTGCCCTGCAATAGTCACCACTACATCTGAAGTATTGCCCGAACCCGCAAATCGAACCCGTACATTTGCAGGTTCATTTGTGACAACATTTGGTAATGCAAATTTATCCGTAAACGTTTTTTCACGCGACGTTTCTCCGAAATAATCACCAAACCATTGTTTGCCCGAACCTTGTGACCAACGATATTTATTTTCATACAATAAGTTGTATTTATCGTCTTCGTAACGCACCATTGCATCAAAAGTGGTGGTTGTAAAGGTGGGATTTGGAATACTATTTTGCGGCGTTACGCGCAAACCATTTGCATCTGCATTCACTTTCAAAAAATAATAACATTTCTCATCATACAAATGTTTGGTTTTGTGAAACAAGTTATCTGCGCCAAGTTGCACTTTATCCACTCCAATCGCATAAAATAAAATATAATCTGTTGGGTCAAATTTGCCATCGTCACCGCCCACAATCTCAATTTTATTTTCATTTAAATCATCAGATCTATCAATCGCATTACTTTCAATCACCATACCACCGCCATTTCCATACAATTTAATCGTTTTTGGATTGATGTTATCTAAATTGCTGATTTTCAAATCATTCTTCAAAAAATTATAATCCAATTTATGAACACCCGTTTCTTTGATAGCGATTTTATAAATTTCGCCTGTTTTCAAAGCAGAATGGTACGTATAGTTGCGTCCGCGCACCTCTAACGGGCGATTCGTCGGCACGACGGTCATTTTTACTTCAAAAGAAACCAATTTTTCAAACCCACTGCCATTGCGTCGAATCGGAATAAATTGCAAATTCGCAAAAGATTGTTTTCGCTCAATGGTATAGAATGTATTGATTTTCAATGAATTATCAATGGTTGATACAGCTGAATTATTTGCAATTTGAATCGGTTCATATACTTCACGCATTAATTCGACCGTTATCCTACCGTTATGTCCTGCGACAGGGACGGGGAAACGAGTATGATATTGCGGCAAAGTCGGTTGCGCGTTTTGATACACCGCGCCTTTAAAATTATAAATTTCTTTTGTGACCTGTCCTGCAACGGTGTGCGGGATAGGTTGCGCTGTCCAATTCAAATGAGCCTGTACAGATTGTACAAGTCGTTCATTACCAATACTTTGCGCATTAATGGTGGTTGTCACAAAAGCTAAAACAGCGATACAGAGGTTTTTTTTCATGATGCAGTGTCCTTTTTTAAAATTTTCCACAAATTACACAATTTTTCACACCTGTTTTAAAAATTTGTGTGAAACTCATTTATCTTTACGACGTGAAGTTTTAAATTTACAAAACCGTAATAAAAACTGTTAGGAAAACGTTAAAATAACTGTATTGCAGCAATTTTATTGCGATGATTTTTAAAAATTAACATATTTTAGTTAATGATGAATAATGAATGATAAATGATAAATTAGGACTCATAAGTAACTGAGCAGTGAAAAAGTAGGTTCATTTGCGCGCCGCGAGAGGGGGCAGAGAGATGCTTTTTTTTGTTTGATTTTTTGCAATAAAAAATCAAAATCAGCACTCTCCAGCCCCCTCTTCTGGCGTAGATTTAAAATACTTTTTCACTGCTCACCAACTTAAATGATAAAATACATCATTCATCATTTATAAATTGATTTACAATCATTTACAAAAATAAAAAATTCTTACATCATAAAAGTGAACATTCAATATCCATGCAGAAAATACGCCTTTTGTCTCTTGTCGCATTGCTAACCTCGAGTCGGTTATATGCGCAAGACCCTGTTTTTACACAATTTTATGCCGCGCCTTTGCAGCTGAATTCCGCTTTTGCAGGCAATGCGGGTACGCCTTTCATCGCCATTAATTATCGTTCTCAATGGGCATCTTTTAATAATGCGTTTACCACATACTCGGTTTCTTACGACCAAGCGGTGCGCGGACAAAAAAGTGGCTTAGGGATTAGCGTTATGGCGGATGATGCGGGCAATGGCATCTATAAAAAAAATACGGCTGCGGTTCATTACTCGTACAAAGTGAATTTGACGCAAGACATTATTGCCAAAATTGGAGTTAGCGGCGGTGCCATGCAAACCCGTTTGGATTGGGATAAATTAATTTTTTATGACCAATTAGACCCGATTTATGGGGCAGTTTTGCCGAATGGTCAGCGCAATCCGACCCAAGAAACCCGTCCTTTAGAGCAAAATCGCACTTTATTTGATGTTTCGACAGGTTTTTTGGTTTATACATCGGGTTATCACATTGGTTTATCTGCCAAACATTTGAATACGCCTGATGAAAGTTTCCTTAAAACACAGAAAAATTTGCGGATTGGATTGCCGATTTTGTGGACGATTCATGGCGGTTATGAGTGGATTATTCAAAAAGGCAATCGGAATAGACCCACTATTTTTGCTTCGCCGACGGTTATGATAGCCAAACAAGGCGATTTTATGCAAGCAAATGTGGGGGTTTATGCAGGTTTTGGCCCTATTTTTGGCGGTTTGTGGTATCGGCAGGCTTATACGAATTCGGATGCTGCGATTATTTTGTTGGGATTTCAGCAAGATTATTTCAAAGTGGGGTATAGTTATGACTTGACGGTATCGGGTTTGGCGGGGCGCACGGGCGGAACGCATGAAATTGGAATTAGTTTTAATCTCGACCCCTATTCCAATAAAAAATGGGATTATACAGATTGTTTTAAAATGTTTCGATAGACATAGTTAGTTGGTTAGTTAAGTAGTTGGGCATAAATAAACCCTGTTAAAAATCAGAAGATTTCCTCGCCACAAGAGGGCGAGGCGGAGAGAGATGCGTTTTTAACATGGTTTATTTCTACCCAACTACTTAGTTGGTTGGTTAGTTAAACAATTGCTTATCAATAACTTAACTAACCAACTAACTAACCAACTAACTAACTAACTAACCAACTAACTAACTAACTAAAATGGATAAACCATTGAAAAACGTAGTGATTATCAATTTATTGATGATTTGTACAGCAAGCATCCCTGTATTTGCGATGTCAGAAGAAGGGATGGATCATTTCCGATTGGCGGTCATACTTGGCTCAATGGCAGCTATGAATTTGGTCGGCGGCGGCGGTTTAGGTATTTTCGCCGTGCCTGAAGGCAAATATATGAAACGGCTTGGGCTGCTTTTTTTCGTTTTAAGCATTTTAATTTTTTTAGTGCCTACCCAATTTTAAGTATATTTTTTTACAAAAAAATAAAATATTCATATAAATATTTGTACATTTGTAGCGATTTCACCGTCACAAAAATACATACAAAATACACCTATTGCCTATCGGGGGAGTAACGTCGGCATCAAACTGGCGATATACCAATGTTCATTTAAATTGAAACCGTTCACTCAATAAAAGAACCCGATATGACAAGATTTCGCATGCCCACAGCCGTCGAAAATTGGAGCGACAAAGCGGCACAAGCCTTTGATAATCAAGATTTTGCGATGACGATTCGCTATTGTATCAAAGCCCTTTCGCTTGACCCTTCTTTCCCTGCTGCCTTAAAATTGAAAACAATTGCCGAGCGTTGCTCGGCAATTGCCATTTTACGGCTTCCCGTGTTTCCCTGCTCATCTGCTCAATTGGTGCATCCATCTTTTTAAGGTTCTTTGGTGCAAAGATAAAAGGCTTCTGCACAATCTCCAAAAAGAATGATTCATGCCATTTTTGCAGGTATTTTTGGAAATCAACTGACAAAATAACCGTTTTTTAAATGAGGCGTGAGCAATGATAAATGATAAATCTTTTGATATAAACAATTGATTATCAACTATTTATACCAAAAAAAATCATCATTCATCATTCCTCGTTCCTCATTAAAGACTGACAAATTTTATTTCGGAAACAAATTTGCCGTAATGAAGTTATGAGTGAAAACGGATAGATTCCAACTAAAAAATTCATCATTTATCAACCTAAACCTAAATTTATATTCTAATGACTTACGATAATTTCACGATAAAAGCGCAGGAAAGCATCCTCAAAGCGCAACAAATTGCAGGTGCAAATGAATCTCAAGTAGTTGAAACGGTGCATTTGCTGCGCGGTTTGCTGAATGAGGATGATAATACGATTGGTTTTTTGTTAAAAAAGATGGGTTTGAATCCAACAGGCGTGACCGAAGACTTAGATCAACTTATGAAAACGATGCCTCGCGTCAAAGGTGGTGTGGATAAACAATATCTTTCCGCCGATTCTAACAAGGCAATTGCAAAAGCCCGCGCCGAAGCAAAAACATTTGGGGATGAATATATTGCCGTAGAACTCTTGTTATTAGGTGTTGTTGCGGGTAATGATAAGATTGGCAAATTGTTAAAAGCGCAAGGCGCATCCGAAGACGCGCTCAAAAAAGCGATTACAGAATTGCGTAAAGGCAAAAAAGTAACTGACCAAAACGCTGAAAATCAACACAATGCGCTTGCAAAATACGCAATGAACCTCAATGAACGCGCTGAATCGGGCAAACTTGACCCTGTAATCGGGCGCGATGAGGAGATTCGGCGGGTGTTGCACATCCTTTCGCGCCGTCAGAAAAATAATCCTGTCATCATTGGCGAAGCGGGGGTCGGCAAAACGGCGATTGTGGAAGGCATTGCGCATCGGATTGTGCGCGGCGACATTCCTGATTCGTTGCGAACGAAACGCATTTTTTCATTAGATATGTCGGCGTTGATTGCGGGCGCGAAGTATAAAGGTGAATTTGAAGAGCGTTTGAAAGCGGTGATTCAAGAAGTGGCGGCTTCGGAAGGGCAAATCATCTTATTTATTGATGAAATTCATACATTGATTGGCGCAGGTGGTGGTCAAGGCGCGATGGACGCGGCGAATATTTTAAAACCTGCGTTGGCGAGAGGCGAATTACACACAATTGGCGCGACAACTTTAGATGAATATCAGAAATATTTTGAAAAAGATAAAGCATTAGTGCGTCGTTTTCAAACGGTTTTTGTAGATGAACCGTCTGTGGAAGATACGATTTCGATTTTGCGTGGGTTGAAGGAGCGTTATGAGAATTATCATAAAATCAAAATCATGGATGAAGCATTGGTTGCGGCGGCGGAATTGTCACACCGTTACATCGCAGACCGACATTTGCCCGACAAAGCGATTGATTTAATTGATGAAGCGGCGGCAAAATTGCGTTTAGAATTGGATTCAGTTCCCGAAGAAGTGGATGAATTGGAACGCAAAGTTCGTCAATTAGAGATTGAACGAGAGGTGATTAAACGAGAAAAAAATAACAAAAAGTTGGAAACATTAGGCAATCAGATTGCCAATTTGCAACAACAATTGACGAATTTAAAGGCACAATGGGGCAGTGAACGGGCGATTGTAGAGGCGATTCAGACTGCTAAACGCGAAATGGAAGGTCTTGAATTACAGGCACAAAAGGCTGAAAGGGATTCAAATTACGAATTAGTTGCAACTATAAGATACGGTAAAATCAAGGAACAAGAAAAATTATTGAAAGATGCTGAAGCAAAATTGAATGGTTTAAATCAAGAAACGCGTTTAACCACAGAATCGGTTACAGCCGACGCGATTGCGGAAGTCGTGGCGAAATCTACGGGGATTCCTGTGGCGCGTATGATGCAATCCGAAAAAGACAAATTGTTGCATTTGGAGGAAACAATTGGCAAACGGGTGATTGGTCAAAAAGAAGCGATTGCGGCGGTTTCGGATGCGGTGCGGCGTTCGCGGGCGGGTTTGCAGGATGCGGAACGTCCGATTGGGTCGTTTTTGTTTTTGGGTCCAACAGGTGTTGGGAAAACCGAATTGGCAAAAGCGTTGGCAGAAGTGCTGTTTGATGATCATACCGCAATGACGCGGATTGACATGTCTGAATATCAAGAAAAACATAATGTTTCACGGTTGATAGGTGCGCCTCCTGGCTATGTGGGTTACGACGAGGGCGGACAATTGACGGAAGCGGTGCGTCGGCGACCTTATCAAATCATTTTGTTGGACGAAATCGAAAAAGCGCATCCTGATACTTTCAATATTTTGTTGCAATTGTTGGATGAAGGTCGTTTAACGGATAATAAAGGGCGTTTAGCGAATTTCAAAAACGCGCTGATTATAATGACTTCTAATATGGGTTCGGAAAAGATTTTAGAAAATTTTGAAGATTTAGAATCTTTGGGCGAAAAACATCGAAGCGATGTGATTGCAACGACGAAAGTAGAAGTTTTAGATTTGTTGAAAGACATTTTGCGCCCTGAATTTTTGAATCGGATTGATGATACAATCATGTTTTTGCCGCTGCGGAAAACGGAAGTACATGCTATTTTGAACTTGTTGGTGAAAGATTTAAATGATTTATTAAAAAAACAAGAGTTGTATATCTTCTTGACTGATAAAGCATTAGACCATATAACGACGATTGGATATGAACCACAATTTGGCGCACGACCCTTGAAACGCGTATTGCAAAAAGAAGTGGTGAATGAATTATCGAAACAAATTTTAGCAGGCAAATATCAGAAAGGCGATAAAATTTTAGTGGATGCTGACGGCAAGGGATTGACTTTCAAGATTTAGTGAAATTCAAAAAAAGCGTTCGGGGAACGGCTTTTTTGACGATTTCGGCAAATAAAAAAAGGCGTTCGGTTCAAAAAAAGCGTTCGGGGAACGGCTTTTTTGACGATTTCGGCAAATAAAATAAGCCAAAATTCCTTTTATTCTTACAATGTTTTTTTAAAATAGATTTTAACCTAAAAATGCCAAATAAAATAATTTACTTTTATCGAAAATCAGTATTTTATTTTTAAATAAAACCATATTTTATTTGGGCTGATGAAATTAAATTTTTATTATATTATAATGAAAAATATTATTTTTAAATTATTGATTTTCAATATTTTGTGTTTTGTAATGGCGTGTCAACAAGCGCAAGTCAATCCTCAAAATATTAAAAACAAATGGTTAGATGTTGCGTATGCGACGGGTTCAAATGTGCAAAAATTAGATATTTATTTGCCAAATGAATCCAAAGGATTGAATCCTGTGATTGTCTGCATTTGGAACGAGTGATAATTTAAAAAAAGGGATGCCGTTTTTGGATAAGCATTTAAAATAAAGCTATGAATTACCCGAATTTTCACAAAATCATTGGTGAAAATTCGGATAATTCGTGGTAAAATAATTTTTTTTAAGAAATTATTAACAAAATAATTGCTTTTTTCAAAAGATTGTCCGTAATTTATCCCTTGAAATTGGTAGTAACTAAATTACACACCTATATATATAGGTGTCGCTGCCGATGATATTCGCTTTTTTTTTAATGATCAATGCTTTTCTATGAATAAATACTCACATCGCGCCCTTTGAATCAAATGGTGTTTAACGATCGTTCTATGTTCGTTCGGGATGCTGTTTTTCTAAGCGCGCTTACCTATTGCTTTATCGAAAAGCGTTTTAATAACATCATATATGAGATATACTACATTTAAAAATCAATTAAAACAGTTTGTTGTTTTCACTTTGCCCATTTTAATCGCTCCAAAAAGCCAACTTTTGGGACAATGTAGCGGCATTATCGTTGAAAATCAAATCGTTGGCAATACGCATTTTCTGCGTTCCACGAATCAAACATTGGTTGTGCGGGGAAATTATGTGTATAGTATGGAACTTTTTGCCAATGATAAAGGCATTTTCGCCCGCATGATGTCTCGAAATGGGGTCGAATTTAATCAAGAGGACGAAGTAATTTTTGTGGATGTCAACAATATTCGCAAAACGTATCGCTTCGTAGGCATGAGTGAAACCGTCAATTCGCTTGAAAAAGTATCGCAAAACCGATTGCAATTAGATTTACCTGCGTTGGAATGGCTTAGTAATCAATTGATTAGCACGATTTACATCAAAAGTAATGCGTCTTACGAAATGCGCAAATTCACTTTGGTGGAGAATCGGCAAATGGATTTTAAACGATTGTTCACTTGTTTCAATCAAAGTTTGGATAAATCTAAAACAAAAAATATCGTTCTGAAAGGAACAGAAGGTGGTAATTTGTCGGTTATCCCGAATAGTGCCGCGCCTGCTTCCGCAGAAGCGTCAACGGATATGAGTGCCGCGCCGAAATCCGCGCCTACTGCGGGTGCGCCTGCAACGCGCCCGACGAAACGTCCCGCAGATGCTACTTCATTGAATGACAATGAGTTAGGTGATTTGAAAAAAGAATTAGCCGATACAAAAAGCCGCCTTCGGGCTGAAATTGAGGCGGAAAGGCAAGCTGCCGCCCGTCAAAAACAGCAAATTGCAGAAGATATTTTGAATACGGTGCGCCAAGCTGAAGCGCAAAAAACGACTTTTGCAAAAGAAGTGTTAGACGCTAGACAGCGTTCACAAGCCTTGATTGATAGTAATCGGTTGCTTGTGGCGGCGTTATTAGAAAAAGATAAGCAAAATAGTGATAATGAAAAGGGCAAATTGGCAAAATCGGTTGCAGAAGCGCGAGAACAAGCGGTTAAAGTGATTCAAAAAGCGCAAACGGATGCGAGTACAGAAGTTTTGGCAGTGCGGGAACGCGCTGTTGCGGAAATCAAGGCTACCAAAGAAAAATTGGATGCCGCAAAAGTGGAATATGCAGATGAAGTAGCGGCTTCCCGCGAAAATGCGGATTCAGAATTGAAACGAATCCGCGAAGAAACTACAAAACGAATCGAAACGGCGAGAACGGCTGCAAAAGTCGAACGCGAGCGCACACATGATGAAATTGTAGATGTCAAAAAACAGGCAGCCGATTTGATTTTGAAAACGCAGGAAATGACGGCGGATAGTGTCGCTCGCATTCGGGAAAATGGGGTTTTGGAAAAACAACGTTTTGCATTTGATTTGGCAGAGTCAAAAAGGCGCGTTGCGGAGGAAAAGGCATTGATTGCACAACATGGCGCGACTGAAATCGCCGAAATGAAGGAAGGTTTGGTCAAACAACGCGAAGCAAATACGGTTGCAATGGCGGAATCGAACCGTCGTGCGACTGAAACGATTGAGCAAACGCATCAAACCGTTCAAGTCGAACAGCGTCGGGCGCAATCTGTGATGGATTCGACGCATCAAAAAGAGCAACTTGCCTTGCAGGAAACGCGCAAAAAAGCGGCAGAAGCAGCTCAAAAAGTGCAACTTGCGTTAAAACAAAATATTGAAAAAGCGCGCTCCGAAGCGGCGGCGGCTCAAAAACAGGCGCAATCGGATATTGTTGCAACGCAGGCACAATCTAAAGTAAGTATTGATTCGATTCAGCAACAAACCGCGATGATTTTAGAAAAATTGCGTTTAAAATCGGATTCGACTCGTTTAGAATGGTCAAAAAGTGTTGCGGAAGCGAAATCTTTGAACGAAAAACGCAAAAAAGAGATTGCACAAGAAGTGGAACAAAATATGTTAGCGGCTAAAAATCAAGAAAAAGCGATTTTAGATTTAAATTTGAAGGAAATCGCAGATGCTAAACAACGTGCTGTCGCAGAAATGGTCAAAACGAGGGAAATGATTGTCACAAATATCGGCAATTTGAAGGTGCAACAGGCGAAAATCGAACAAGAAACGGTGGAATTACTGGCTCAAAATCAGCATAAGGTGGCGGATTCGACGCATCAAATCGCCTTGGCAGCAGCTAAAAAAGTGGCAACGATTCGGGAGCAAGCAGCTAAAAATATTGAAAAAAGCAATACAGATGCCGCACAAGCGCGTCAAAAGGCAGCAGAATTGATTGCAAAAACCATTCAATATGCTGAAATAGAAGTCAAAAGCATTGAGGATCAACAGATTGCAGCGATTAACGAATTGGAAGAAAATCATAAAAAGAAGGAACAAGAAATTCAATATACATTGGCAGATTTGATTCGGACGAAACAGTTAGAAATGGATTCGGTGCGTGCGGCTCATTTGCGTGAAATCACAGCACTTCAAAAAAATAATGAAGTAAAGCAACAAAAATATGATACCGAAGCCGCAGAAGCGCGTCAAAAGGCGCAAACGAGTATCGCCGCCGCACAGAAAGAGGCATCCGATTTGATTTACCAAGCAAAGCAAGCAGCCGATGCGCAAATTCAACAAGTGAAAGCAGAAACCGCCGTAGAAATCGCTAAAATTAAAGCAGAAGCCAAAAAAATGGCAGAAGAATTAAGAAAACAATAGTTTTACATGTCACAATTAGGATTTTTTGACGATTGGATTGAACATTCATAAGTGCAAAATGTTATAGTTTCTACGGAATAACCAAAAATGACAAGTTTTTTGTCATTCCGTAGAAACAAAATTAATAGATGATTTCAGTTAAAAACAAACCATTGGGCGGCACGCTGTAACTTTTCTTCAGTGAAATTTGCTGGTCGAGCGCGGTTTGGACCGTCGCTAAGTCCAGCTGCCCCGTACCAACATTGACGCACATACCAACGATTAACCGAACCATACCCCGTAAAAAACGGTTCGCCGAAATGTGAAAAATAGCCGATTCGCTTTCAAAAACCCATTCACTTCGAAAAAGGTGACAATTCATGGTCATGCTATCGGAATGGGTTTTGCAGAAAGGGAAAAACGCGTTATATTTGCATAGCAACGAAGCGGCTTCTTGCATTTTTTCGATGTTTAAACGATTAATGTCGGGATAAAACCATTGTGTTTCAATAGAAAAAGGATTTTTAACGAACGTAATATGATATTGATAAGCCCGTCGGACGGCTCCAAATCGAGCATGTGCGTCAGGCGCGACTTCGTAAATTCTTTTTATAACAATCGTATTACAAAGAAATTTATTCAGCCGATTTAAAAAATTGGCAGGAAATTCGGCATTGAAATCGAAATGCGCTGTATAATGACTCGCATGTACGCCCGCATCAGTGCGTCCGCAACCTGTAATTTCGATTTCGTGACGCAGTAGTGTAGCAAAAGCCGTTTCTAAGGTAGCTTGTACAGAAGTTGCATTCGGTTGACGCTGCCAGCCCGAAAAAAGAGTACCGTTATAAGCTAAATCTATAAAGTAACGCATTGATTAACAAACATTTATGAAAGAATATTTTTTTAATTTTACAAACAACCCAATCGTTCAGCAACCAAACTACCAACCAACCAATGAAACGATTTCGGATTTAGGTTTCCTACGGAATGACAAGTTTTTTTTGTCATTCCGTAGGAAACCTAAATCCGAAATCTATATTCCGCAATCCAATCACCCATTTTTTTGGCACAAATTTAATTAAAAAAACAATGACACGACTAAGTCCAATTATTAAAACCGCGACTGCGACACGACATAAGGGAATGTTGACACCATCACAAACGATTCATCGTTTTTATCAAGCGATTATTGACAAAGATGCAGAAAAAATAGCCCATTTCTATGTGCCTGATGAGAAAACTTACGTGGTTTTAGAGGGACCGCGACAAGCAACACTTGGGTTTACTAAAATTAAAAAGGGATGGAGAGATTTTTGTGATTCCGCTTTGTTTCTACATTCGATTGAATGGATTGAAGACGGCCCTTTGGAAGAAACTTCGGGAGATATGGCATGGATGGCGGGTATTGTACATTTGTCGCTTACCTTGCGTGGCAAACCGTTTACTCGAAAATTTCGTTCTTCTTTCGTGCTCCGTAAATCTGATTCCGACGGCTGGCGCATTCAACATGAACACGTTTCTGCGGCAATGGCTGACCCGTATGGCATTGGAGATTGGTTAAAAAAGTAAGATGCTTCCGAGTTTTTAGCGCAAAATAAAAATCGAATCTATAAAATCAAATCCTAAAATGTTGATTATCAACTATTTGGAAGGTTTTAAACCTTCCAAATGGTGTTTGTATCGCCGTATTTGCGCTAAAAACGTAGAATGGTAAAATGGATTTTGCAGATTACAGGATGGAAACGGATTCTTTTTACCACAATGCACTTCGCTCAAAAAAATCCGTTTCCATCCTGCAATCTGCCCAATTCGTTTTATCAGTCTAAAAATTTGGGATGGCTCCTGTTTATTATTATTTGCTTAACACTATTTTTTGTGTCAAACGGCGGTTATCAAAAAATAATGTTGCGTAATAAATGCCAGATGCCAAATCATTATTGGCAACAAAATTGATAGTATATTCACCTTCGGATTGATATTGGTTCACCAAAGAAGTAATTTCACGCCCTGTTGTGTCAAATATTTTCAAAAAAACTTGTCCACTTTTATACAAATTGTATTTCAACGTTGTCGTTCCTTGAAATGGATTGGGTACATTCACATCTAAAAAGGATGTTGGAGCCGCCTCTAAAACTTCTGCATTGGACGAAATGACCGCAAAAGCATTGTTAGATGCAATACTTTCGTTATGTAATCTATCCAAAGCCGTTACAATATAGGTGTATCGGCGGCTCGGCGCACCCACATCCATATAATGTAGTGAGTCAATCACCCCAATAATCGCTCGCGCATCATTCAAATTGATAGTTGTACCCGTTTCAAAACGGTAAATGACATATTGACGCGCTTTTTCCAGCTCATCCGAAGTCGTCACGGGACGCGACCACGACAAATCTATTCTCGTATTGAAAACATTTGCGGTCAAACCAATCGGCGGCGGCGGCGCAATGCTATCAAGCCAAGGCATTGTCGGAATCAATGCTTTTGGTTTATATAAATCATTTTTTAAGGAGTCTCTAAAACCAAGTGGATTTTGCAAAAACGCTTTCGTATTATAATAAATACTACCATTTACTTTGGACTGGGTGCGGTTAAAACGGACTTGATTTGGAATTTGAGAAGGGATTCGCCAATTGGGATCCGTACTCGAATATAAATTATATGAACTATGACCAATATATAAATGCCTGCCATTCACGACATTATTCCACCATGGGGTTAATATATCATAATTTGCCGCCGTATGTCCCGAATACCAATAAATTTGTGGCGCAACATAATCAAGCCAACCTTGTTGAATCCATTTGCGCGAATCCGCAAATTGACTGTTGTAACTTTGCAAACCATTCGTCAACGAACCCGCAGGTTGAGATGCGGCATTGTAATTTTGCCAAATCCCAAATGGTGAAATGCCATATTTGACCCAAGCTTTGGCAGATTTGATGCTATCGCCCATGTTTTTGACGAAAATATTGACATTATCGCGTCGCCAATCCGCAATATCCGTGAAACCTCTGTGATTTGCGAGGAATGTCAACGAATCTTTGAATGGCGCAATGCCCGAAGCTGGCGGATATGGGTAAAAATAATCGTCAAAATGAATCCCATCAATATCATATCTGCGCACGATGTCCATGACCACTTGCGTTACATAAGCGCGTACTTGCGGCAACCCAGGATCCAAAATCCGCAAATTACCTTGTGATAAAAGCCAAGTCGGTTGTCGGGTAGCGATGTGTGAGGCAGCTAATTGAGCTGTCGGCGCACTGATGACGGCACGAAATGGGTTAATCCAAGCATGAAATTCCAAATTGCGTTTGCGACATTCTTGAATCGCAAATTGCAACGGGTCATACAACGGATTCGGCGCAATGCCTTGACGACCTGTAAAAAATTCAGACCAAGGGTCAAATGGATTGGGATAAAACGCGTCGCACTGCATCCGAATTTGGATAAAAACGGCATTCATACCCGTTTGTTGATGATGGTCGAGGATTGCCATGAGTTCAGCGCGTTGCTGTTCGGGCAATAAATTGTCAGCAGAAGGCCAATCAATATTCAAAACACCTGCAATCCAAGCCCCGCGTAATTCACGTTTAGGCGGATTTTGAGCATTCAAATGGAAAAAAAGGGTTAAAAAACCCAAAATTGTGAGCATTTTTCTCATGGAGCGCGGATTTGTTGATTGCAAACACATCGGAACAAAAGGAACATAGAAAACCTTATTTTATATGTGTTTTTAAATTTTGTAGAATATTTACAATCAATGTTTTACAAAATACTTAAAAAACACAGCAACAGTCTATGGCTTCGATGTCTCTATGTGTATGCAAAAATGATAAAAAATTGCATTTCCGCAACAAAATTAGCAAAAAAACGTGTGGAATACAGGATTATTTTTCATCTTTTTGTAATCTAATCATCTCTAAATTTTTACACCAATGAAAAAAAGTATCATTTTAGCCTTATTGACGTGCTGTACGAGCTTTTCGACCACTATTTTTGCCGTCGAACTGACAGGTGACGCAACTTTTCAAGACCTTTTGAAACAATTTCCCTTATTCGATTTCCGCCGAGGCATTGAAACACGAATTGTTGGTTCGCTATGGGATTGAAAAAGAGGCGGAAACCCCAAAAAAAGCTACAAACCGATTTACAATAAACAAGGTGCCTTTTTGCATAAACAGATACTTGCCGTTGCGCATAATGATGTGATTCAATCGGCACTTTTGGACGAAAATTTAAATGCGACGCTTGCAACCTATAAAATTATTTGGGAGAAAGATATTGAAAAAGATGGATATGAAAATAATAAAGTGAAGTCGTTCAAAGTGTAAAAAACAGAAATTGTTGATATAACCGTTTCTGAAAGGGTAGAAAAACGAGAAAAAAAACATCCAAAAGCACCCATTGTTCCGAAAGCTGCACCTGTACAACCGCAAAAACAACCTGCTGTGATTCGCGCTTAAAATGGTTTGAATTAGGAAAGAAGGTATTTTCTTAAAATACCTTCTTTTTTATTATTTATCCGAAATCAAAACATTGCTCCCAGCTTTATTGCCCACCACAATCACTTTAGAATTTTGCGAAAGCGACAATTCTTTCATCGCCTTGATTTGCTCATATTGCAACATTTTATCACTTAAACCTTGCGATAAAATCCGTTGATAATCCGCAATCCCTTGTGCCTCAACGCGTTTGCGCTCGGCTTCTTGCGTTTCCTTCTGCAACACATATTGCATTTTTTGCGCATCTTGTTCCGCATTGATTTTAGATTCAATCGTCGCTTTGACCGAAAGCGGCAACGTGATATTGCGAATTAACAACTGTTCCAACGTCAAACCGCGCATTTTGAACAAGGAATCAATATCTCTGTAAATCCGCGCTTGAAATTCCTCGCGTTTAATCGAATACAATTCTATCGCCGCATAAAAAACCGCATTATCCCGAATTTTCGTGCGGCTCACAGGGCGCACAATCACATCTTCATAATCCGAACCAATTTCTCGAATAATCTTCGGGGCAGCTTGTTTGTTGGCATGATATAAAATTGTCAAGTCAATCGTCAATTCCAAACCGTCGCTTGATAAAATCCGAATCGCATCATCGCCCGATTGCTTGCCTTCTGTATGAATGCCCGACATCGTGTAATTTTGCGTCCGAACATTTACAGGCACGATCTTCATGAATGGATTGATAAAATTCAAACCACTTTCCAGTACATGGTCTTTCACATTACCAAACAATTTTTGAACACCGACTTCACCTGCATCAATTTGTTTGATGCAAGAAGTTAGTAAGCCGAGCACTGCAATCCCGATTCCGCCTGTGCGCAAAGGCATTTTTGCCCAGGTTGCAGGAAAATTTGGATTTGTAGGCAAGTAGCTCCCAGTAAAAAAAAGCACGATACCAAGAAATAGAAAAAACATCGTTTGCAGATTTTAAGGATGAAAAATTGTTTAAAATTGAGTAAAATTACGCAATTTTAAATCATTTTGTAAAAAAAAATTCCATACTCAAAAAAGTTCAAAATTCGTTTCGTATTTCAAGGTTGACGCTTGATTTCATCAATAGAATGATCCAACCATTTTTCGTACCAATCCAAAAACGAAATCCGCGTCGCGCTCCCAAATTCATCTTCATTCGTCGGGTAAATGCCTAAATCATAAGCGCGATGATCCGTCCACATTTGACCGTTTTCCAAACCATTCACCACTAAAAAAAGACTCACGCCGCAACCAGAATTACACAAATTCAAAATGCCATAATTATGTTCTTCGCCCGAAATCAAAGCAGATTTTTCAGCCCAAAGTTCCACCATTTCCAATTTGAGTCAGAAATGCGACGTAATCAAGCGGCAATTGAACTTGATGTTTTGCTTCAAAAGCAGCCACTTGTTGGGCGGTCAATTTTTTCCGAAACTTGTATTTATGGCTATCAGAACCAAACAAAGTGCAATCAGCATCTAATGTTTTTAATAATTTTAATTTTTCTTGAACACGAATCAGCTGTTTTTCCATGATTTTTAGAATTTAGCAGTAAAAATAACTATTTTTATATAAAAGTTAAAATAGTTAGAGCATAAATTTCTCAACGAATGAATTGGATAGGTACGACTTTTGTTATGGTTCAGCACTCTCAAAGCCTATTTGTAATCTGAAACTTGTAAACACGCGATGTGTATAAACCATTTATTTCAAGCCTTTCCAACGCGCAATGGTCTGAGCAAAATGCTTTTTTGGTCATTGGTTTTAAAAAAAATGATTATAAATAGTGTCCCACTCCTAATTTTGCGTAAATTTGCAGAAAGAACGCATATTGTCCGAATGATTAAAATTATACAATTGATCCTACTGTTGCTATTACCGATGGCAACCTTTGCGCAAACTGCTGCCGCGTTAGAGCAGCAAGCCAACGCGACTGATGATAAAGTTCAGAAAATGAATCTTTTATATAAGAGCGCGGAAAAATATATGTCTGCTGACCCTGCCAAAGCGTCCGAAGTAGCGCATACAGCAGCGCGGCTGGCAGAAGAACTGAATAATAAAGTGGTGCAAGCACAAGCGACCGTTTTAAATGCAGATGGTTTTGAACGCCGTAAAGATTTGAAAGGGGCGCGTTTGCGTTATAAAGATGCCTTGAAAACCGCTACTGAATTGAGTGATAAAGATTTAGCTACTAAGATTTTAACTAAATTGTCTTCGCTCGCTAAACGCATGGGCAATAGTGGCGAAGCGGCAGCTTACACGCAACAAGCGGCTGATTTCAAAGGGGGCACTAAACCGACCGCAGGCAGCAATGCTTCCGCAACCCCTTCCACTACCACAACAACAAGTGCCAAAACAGGTGCAGGTTTGCCCACGCCTGTGCGCCCTATGCCTACAAATGCGGCAGAAATGGCGAAAATGCGCACTGATTTTAGAAAAGAAAAAGAAGCGTTGGAAGCCGACCGCGCTAAATTGACTGAAGAAATTACAGCCATGCAAAAACAACAAATGGAATTAGCGAGTACCGTCGGCAATTTGCAACAAAAAGAAAAAAAATTAGTACAAGAAAACAACGAAGTGAAACAGTCGGCTTCTGCAAAAGATGCGGAACTCCAAACAGTCACGCAACAGAAAGATAAAGCCGAAAAATTTGCCGCGCAAAAAGCGAAATTGTTGAAAATTAAAGAAGATGATAATGCTTTGAACGAACTCGCCCGCGAACAAGCGGAATTAGAATTAGATCAAGCCAATTATTTTAGAAACATTTTATTATTAATTTTAGGTTTTACGCTGGTTTTAGTGGCATTGATTTTCAAGCGGTATCTTGAAAATCAAAAACAAAAAAAAGCTTTATTAGAGAAAAATAAACTGATTGAGGACGAAAAACATCGTTCTGAAGAATTATTACTCAATATTTTGCCCGCAGCAATTGCAATGGAACTCAAGAACACGGGCAAAGCACAACCTAAAAGACATGAACATGCGTCTGTCATGTTCACTGATTTTAATAATTTTACTAAAATCTCCGAGCAACTTTCCCCCGAGCAGTTGGTTTTTGAGTTGGATACGTACTTTAAAGCGTTCGATTTCATCGTGTCGCAGTATAAACTCGAAAAAATTAAAACCATTGGTGACGCATATATGTGTGCATCGGGTCTGTCCGATAAGATTGCTACGCCGATTCCGATTATTAAGGCGGCTTTGGAGATTCAACAATATTTGAGCGAGGTCAAAGTGGAAAAAATACGCAACAATCAACCGTATTTTGAAGCTAAAATTGGCATTCATACGGGGCCTGTGGTCGCGGGTGTAGTGGGTGTGAACAAATTTGCTTATGATATTTGGGGAGATACCGTTAATATTGCATCGCGGTTGCAGGACAAATGTGAAGCGGGCAAATTAAATGTTTCTGAAGCCACTTATGAATTAATCAAATATGATTTTAAAACGATACATCGCGGCAAAATTCCCGCTAAAAATAAAGGCATGATTGACATGTATTACGTGCAAGAACCCATTTAGCTAATGATGAATGATGAATAGTAGATTTCATAATACATTGATTATAAATCAGTTGAACCCTAAATCCATCATTCATCATTATAAAAACAATTTTTACCAAAGCTGATTCAAAAACCAACGCTTAGAATACTGTGAGAAAGAAAAAATTTATAGAAGGCATTCATAATTATTGCGACCGTTGGTGTGAGCGATGCCCCTTGACAACGCGTTGCGCGATATTCAGACCGCCCTCCGACAAATCAAAAGAAGCTTGGAATGAAGCCGAAATCATTCAAAAAGTGGCAGAAGATTTAAAAGAAGCCCTTGATTTGTTGCGCGAATTCGCGGAGGAGCGCGGGATTGACCTTGATGCTGCTCCCGATAAAGACCCTGAACCCGTCTTGGAACCCGTCAAAATCAAAGCGATCAATAGTATTGAAACGATGGCTCGGAATTATGGTACGATGGTCGAGACTTGGTTTAATGAGAATCAAGATTATTTCGAGGCGCGGGAAAACGAATTGAATAACCAACTTCAAATGGATTTGCCGATTGATATGCCTGCATTATTGAATTTGAAGGATGCGTTAGAGGAGATTCAATGGTATTATTTTTTCATTGGAGCGAAGGTGCATCGGGCAGTTTCGGGCTTGACTTGGAATGAATTTCAAGATATTGACCCGATTCAAAATGATGCAAATGGCAGTGCGAAGACGGCTTTATTGGCGATTGACCTAAGTTTGAAGGCTTGGGAGACGACGCGCCGCTTTTTTTTGGAGAAAACAGATGAATTATTGGATATTTTTGTATTATTGCGTCGCCTACGGCGCGACTTATTAGCACAATTTCCACATGCCTATTCGTTCATTCGACCTGGTTTTGACGAAAAAGGAAGTAAAAAATCATTTCTAAATTAGATTTTTTTGGATTATCTGGATTGCGTCCAATCCAGATAATCCAATTAATCCAAAAAATCAACGTCTAATAATCTTGCGACAATGGGTGAATCATCAATTCATCAATCACCACATGCGCAGGCTGTGACATGATAAATAGGATTGAATCCGCCATATCGGTATCGGTCAACCACGTTTTTTTGCTTTCATCATGTGGGTTCGGGTGAAAAGTCGTGTCCACCAAACCCGAATAAACCACTGAAACTTTAATGCCATCTTTCCGAACTTCCTTCCGCAACGCCGCCGAAAACGCATCTTGCGCGAATTTCGAGGAACAATATAAGGAGCCGCCATCAAAAACCCGTTTGGCAACATCGGATGCGACATTAATAATATGTCCGCGTCCAGCTGTTTTCATCGCGGGCAACACGGCTTTGCTAAACAAAAAAGTGCCTTTGACATTCGTATCATAAACGTCTGACCAAGCCTCTGCCGAATAACTTTCAATGGGTCCGAAAATGCCATAACCTGCATTATTAATCATAAAATCAATGCCGCCAAAGGTTTCAACAACCATTTTAATGGTTTCATTTGCCAATTTTTCGCTCGAAACGTTGCCTACAAAAATCAAACATTTTGCGCCATGCGCTACGCAAGCCGCTTGAACCGATTTTAATTCTGTTTTGGAACGAGCGACAAGGGCTAAATGTGCGCCTTGTTGTGCCGCCTGAATCGCCAATGCGCGACCAATTCCTTTGGATGCACCTGTAACGAGAGCTACCTTGCCTTGAAGCGAGAATGGGTTTTGTGTCATGGTAAAAATTGAATGGTTAAAAAATGTTTTATTTCGCAAAAAATGACAATACAAAGACATTTGATGCTTGGTACATCAAAAAAAAATTGGAAAAACGTGATTAAAAACTTCAATCTGCCATGGCAGCAGTACTTAGATTTAAATGGTATTGAGGCAAAGAAATTGTCCATTGTGGCTTATCCAAGTAATTTTCTTTTAGATGAACAGGGAAAAAT
>JBEEMZ010000079.1:0-18564 GCA_041192405.1 Bacteroidota bacterium
TAACAGTATGTTACGCATTGTTTTAGAAAGTTCAGAGAATGATATTGCGGAAGTCACCATTCTGGCAGGAGAAAATCCTGCGGATCGCATTATGCGCTTGGTTGCGAATCATCGGATTCAGAATCATCCTGAACGTTTGAACACGTTTCAATGCAAAACGTACAATAAAATTTCGTGTTTGGGTTTGCCCAAAATGGATTTATTGAAACAAAAGTATCTAAAAAAGGATAGTCTTTCGGTTAAAAATCAAAAAATACTCCGCAATTTCAATAAAATGTTTGATAATATGGCGGATCATGATGCTTTTTTGATGGAAACGGTTACAGAACGCAAATTTCGTTATCCGAATGATAATTTTGAACGAATTCTTTTAAATCGGGCAAGTGGGATTCCAAGTGCTACCTTTGGGGCGTTGACGAATATGATTCAACCGTTCTCTTTCTATAGTGATTTTATTCAAGTGTTGGATAAATCATTTGTGAATCCAGTTGCGCCAAGCAATACAAAGCAATATTTTTTTAATATACAAGATACGCTGTATCAAGGTATTGATACCATTTTTTTGATTTCGTTTCGTCCGAAAAAAGGAAAAGTGTTTGAAGGATTAGAAGGTGTTTTGCACATCAACAGTCATTATTGGGCGGTGCAACAAGTGCGAGCGAAATCGTCGAATCCTTTAAACTTAAAAGTAAAATTAGACCAACAATATGTTTTCGTCCCAACGGCGCGAGATTCTGGGCATTGGTTTCCAGAACAATTAAATTTTGAATTGGAATATGACAAATATCCCAATCCGATGATTGGAATGCGCGTGATTGGAAGGAGTTATATATCAGAAATTTCTATTAATCCACCATTGAAGCAAGCGGATTTTTTACCCGAAACGCCTGTCATTATCGAACCAAATGCGCACACACAACCCGATAGTGCATGGTTGCCGTACCGAAAAGTGGTTCCGTTTACATTCAAAGATAGGCGCACGTATGATTGGTTAGACAGTTTTGGGCGCAAAAAAAACTTACCACTGATTGTGAAAGGCTTACAATATTTGTCTTTTGAAAAAATTCCAATAACAGATTATTGGAATTTAAATTTATCTAACTGCTTGTATATCAATGATTACGAAAAAATTCGACTTGGAATTGGCTTAACAAATGCGGTGCGAAATGATGTAACGCGCCCTCGTTTTTGGGAAACGAATGTTTATGCAGGTTATGGTTTTGGGGATAAAACTTGGAAATATGGTGGCGAATTGAAATTTCGATTGATGCAAAGTCGTGAAATGGCATTGCGGTTTCGTTACGCACATGACTTGCGCGAACCAGGAACTTCGGATGTGGAGCCAGAAGGTTTGGTTTCGCGGAAATTATATGCGTCTCGTTTTGATGGAACGGACGAAATTGGTGCAGATTTTTCGATTCGGATTGCAAAACGACTTTTTACGCGTTTTTCGTTTCAAAAACAAGTTTTAAAACCAAACTATTTGTATCATTTTTCTGAAAATGGAACCGACAGAACAGGACAATTTAATTTCACGGAAGCGTCTTTTTATGCAAAATACGTTTTTGACACGCCCAATAAAACCTTGTTAGATGACCCCCAATATCAAAATAATCGTTATCCGATTGTGGAATTAATTTATACAAAAGGTTTTAAAGATGTGTTAAATGGTCAATATGATTATAATCGGTTAGTGGTTGCGCTTTCTCAAACGGTTTTATTACGGCGCATCGGCAAGGCGAATTGGCGCGTAGAGGCGGGCGGAACAACGGGTACAACACCTTTTTCAAAACTTTTTTTGTTAAATCAAGGGAGTGGAATTGCTTCCTATTTTGTGGTTGAGAACACTTTTCAAACATTGACAGATACAACCGTTTGGTTATCCGACCGTTTCATTAACGTTTTTTATAAACAAGAAGTTGGAAATGTTTTGTATAGGCATAAACGTTCCGCACCTTTTTTGTCATTGATACAAAATGTTTCTTTTGGCAAGTTGAGTGATGCGGCTGCACATACAGGTATTGATTTTAAAACGCCTTCAAAATCAATTATTGAAACAGGATTCAGATTAGATAACTTATTGATAATCAATGTTGTAAACTTTGCAAATCTTGGTTTAGGAGTAGCAGGTTTTTATAATTGGACGGCGCAAGATCCAACAAAAAATTGGTATGAACGGATTCATTGGCGTATTGGAACGCGTTTAAGTTTGTAAAAATTGAATAAAATGATCATAGGAACTTTCGACATCGTTGTAATTGCAACACTATTGGTGTTGAATATTGTTTTTAGAAAATGGATTTTTAAACAAAAAATTGGATGTTTGGCAATAATCGTATTATTGGGTTTGATTTTGCCCTTGGGTTCCATGATGATGGAAGCAAATAGGATATTGGCTGCTCGGAAAGTGTGTGAAACTCATGATGTGAGTGAACTATTGTACCTATTTATAAAATTTAAACTATATTGGATTATTGGAATCATCCAAGTCATAACGATTCGGAATCGCCCACAATGATACTTGAATCATTTTACAATAGATTGATTACCAATTAATTATAAAATGATTCAATCATTATTACAAATTTCTAAGGTGTAAAAGGTTCCGAAATCTACATTTCTAAATCGTTAAAGTTTTCTGTATAATCGTTCCAACGAAAACTGAAAACCTGGTAGCGAATGAATTGTTGCTATTGCCGCCGCGCCAATATAATCCTGCAAAATCCAGGTACCATTGGGCTGTTTTGTCCAAACCACGACCTGCATTTTGTCTTGATACACCAAAACATATTCCTGAAAAGAAGGAATCGTTCGATATAATTCAAATTTAGTGGTTCGGTTATGCGAGTCTGTGCCATCCGACAAGACTTCGACCACCACCAACGGATTTAAAATCGTATCTTGACGATTGTTAAAATATTGAGGCACGTCGCACAAAACAACAGAATCGGGATAAACCACTTTATTGACGGCTTCTATCCGAATTTTGGTGTCGCTGTTACTGACGATGAAGGGCAGGTCATTCGCCTCTACAAAATTTTCAAGTTGTTGTAAAGTCCTGCCAGCCAAACGATTATGTTTTAATTTAGCTCCTGCCATTGGAAGGATGATACCATTATGATATTCATTTTTAGTTGGTGATTTGGCTTCTGCTTGAAAATAGGCATCAAGCGTTACCACTTTTGAGGCAAAATTAGTTTGCCGAAGATTTGATTTAACCGATACCATGTTAGATGCAACTTTTTACAAAGATATCCTTTTTTAGAAATGATTCTTTAATAATAACGTTTAGGTGCCTTATTTATTATAATTTTTGGTTCACATTTTTAGCGCAAATGGAGCAATACCAACACCGTTTGGAAGGTTTTAAACCTTCCAAACGGTTGATAATCAATATTTTATAATTTAATTTTCTGGACTTGATTTTTATTTTGCGCTAAAAATGCGGATGAACCTAATTTTTTTTCGCCCACTCATCATAAGTCACATAACTTATTGATTTACAACACGCTATGTGACCTATGTACCTATGTGTTCGCAAAATTCAATAATCAAACTCCATCCGTTGCGCAGGAAAGGAAAACAAATATTTTTCTCGAATCAATTGCGCCACTTTATCAGGCACCATTTTATCCCAACCAGCTTCATCATGCCGAATCATTCGTAATACTTCTTTGGAATAAATATGCAAATTTTCAATCGTAAAGTTTTGAATATCAATGATTTGTTTAGAATTCAAAAGGTGTTGATATAAGAATTTTACGCCATCTGGAATCGGCACATTTTGCGCGTTCATCACCTCTTCACTGCCCTCCTGCAACGTCGGATACACATACACAGCCACATTCCGCGTAAATAATTCCCCAAACGCAGACAATAAACTACCATCTACATTCTTATAATATTTGTCATTTATCGTATCCAACAAGATACGCACGCCAATCACTAACCCCAATTTTTGAATTTTATAATCCGACAAATAACGAATTAATTTCTGATGTTGTTCACAATTGGAAATAATGACCGTTTGACCCATTGCGCAAAGCAAATCGGCGCGGTCGAGAAAATCTTTTTCGTCCAATTCGCCTTCCAACATCAAATTATCTAAAGTAATCTCTGTCAATAAGTTACATTTTTTAGTATCCATACTATTATCGCGTCGGAATTGTTCCCAAGATTTGCGAATCATATCTTGATTCACCAACGTCAACGGTCGAAAACTGCCCCGAACCACCAATACATTTTTTCTATATAAGAATTCTGAACCATGTACACTTCGTTTATCGGGTCCAAACATCGCAACATCACTCAATTTGTATCGAATTAACATCAAACACAACAATCTGTTATCAATTTTCTCAAAATTGGGTCCCGAAGCGCGCACCATATCAATGCTAATCCGACCATGCAAACTATCCATCAACGATTGCAATAAAATATCTATATTTTCGGCATACCGATACACCGCATAAATCAAATTCACCCCCAAAATACCAATCGCTTGTTGTTGCAAACGGTTGTCATTATCCAACATTTTGACGTGAATGACCAAATCATTTGGTTTTGCACCTGGTTTTAATTGAAAACGAATCCCCAACCAACCTTCCCCTTTAATGGTTTTGGTATAATTAATCGCCGTCACCGTGTCCGCAAATACGAAAAAATTGGTATCAGGACGCTCATCTTGCAGTCGCGCCTCCATTAAATCGTACTCATGCGTCAACATTTTGTATAATCGGCTCTCACAAACGTACCGCCCATTCGGTTCGGTTCCGTAAATTTCATCTGAATAAACTTTATCATACGCCGACATGGTTTTGGCAATTGTGCCCGCCGCCGCCCCGACTTGAAAAAAGTATCTCGCCACTTCCTGCCCCGCACCGATTTCTGCAAAAGTGCCATAGATGGAATTATCTAAATTGATTTCCAATGCTTTTTGCTCGGTTTCCCGCGATTGGCGGTGTATTTTATTTGCACTCATATTTTTTTAAAATATCTAAATTGCCTACATTTATGCAAAAGTACGCAATTTTAGTATTTTTAGATACAAAAACAATAACATTTAATCTTTTTTTGGAATTGGCGAACCATGTGGGTCGGCTTCTGGAAAGTCCAAATGTGCATCCACTTCATCTAATAATTCATCTGATAATAAATGTTCATATTTTTCGGCATCTTCGTGAATCTGTTCTTGGGTTAAACCTAATTCTCGCGCCAAATAAGTTTCCCAAAGCCGATGCGCTCGTACTAAACGGGTTGCAGCAGCGATGCCCGTATTGGTTAATTTTAATTGATGATTTTCATTGATAATCAATTGATTATGCACCATTTTGGATAAAACGATTTTCAAATCAGGCGCGGGAAAACTGACTTGTTCTGCCAAGTTTTCAAAATTAAAAACACCTTTTTCTTGTAATTTCCAAGCGCGTTTGAGGGTATCCTCGAGGCGAATTTTATTTTCCAAGCTCCTTTTTTGGAAAAAACGGCTAATTAAACCTTTTTTCGGCGCAAATAACATCGCCATTACATACATCAAAGTCGAAATCATTACCATTGCGGGTCCAGGCGTTGTCTCGAAAACGACCGCCGCAATAAACCCAATAATCGCCGCAAAAAATCCTAAAATGCCTGCTGTTATCAAAACTTTATTTAATCTGTTGGAGAGCAAAAGCGCGGTCGAAGCGGGCGTAATTAGCATGGCAACTACGAGGATAACACCAACCGTTTGCAAGGACGCAACGACTGAAAACGAAAGTAAAAGCATTAAAAAATAATGAATACTTTGAACCGAGATACCCATCGTTCTCGCTACAATTGGTTGAAATGTACTGATAAATAAATAACGATAAAATGTAATAATTGAAATTAAAACAAAGCAACTTACAAAAGTCGTCAAGTATAAATCGCTATTACTCACGCCTAACACATTACCAAATAAAAAATCTTTCAAATCCAAATGTACGCCTTGTTGATGCGAAATCCAAGAAATGCCCATCACCCCCGCCGAAAACATAGCGGTGAAAACGATACCAATTGCCGCATCATTTTTAGTTTGAACGTGTTGTTGAATCCACGTCATCGCCGCCGCCGACAGCAAACCTGCGGCAACCGACCCAATAAAAAATCCTACCGTCGAAAATCCAACCAGCATAAACGCGACGACTACGCCAGGCAATACTGCATGACTGAGCGCGTCCCCAATTAATGCCATGTTGCGCAACACAATAAAACAGCCTAACATCCCGCACATCATGCCCACCATCGCGGACGCAGAGAGGGCGCGAATCGCCCATTCGGTTTGTAAGATTTGAAAAATTGCCATATATGGTTTGGTTTTAATTAAATTATAATTCAGACAAAAATAAGTGATTTTTTTGAATCCCCAAAAAATAAATTTAGATGAGTCTAAATTTATTTTATTACCAACCGATTTTGATATAAAATTTTAAATCAGACTTAGTTTAGAAAATAAAATTTGTATCTAAAAGGCAATTGAAGCAATAATGTTATGTTTTTGAAAAAGTATTAAATTTTGTGAAAGGGTAGCAAAACCAATTCAAATTTTTTAAATATCTTAAAATTTTCAAAAAAATACTGTAAAATTTGGAAAACTAATGTAACTGTTTTATATTTGCACCGTCAAAAGTGTCGCGTATTTGCGTCGTTTTAAAGTTCATTTAAACTTGAAAATGAAGAAATCACTTCACATGCTGTTCTTGACGATTGATGTCAATTGTCTTCCATCTCCACGATTCGCCAAACGCGCCCGTCGTTCTGGCTTCCCGTGTCGCATCCCGCCGAGAGGCGTACGACGATAATTCTCCGGTATAAGGGTTTTAGAAACCCTGCCGTACAAGTCCTAAAAATTTTCCTTTGCGTTTTTTCTGACAGTTACTATTTAAATTCGGTGCGTCCGAATATCCGTTTTATGGGAATGGCTTTTTGAACGAAAGTCATATCTAATAGTTTTTTAATAAATTATTCGCAACCAATTCATTATCAAAGTTTTAAAAAATAGGATTAAAAAAATGGATCAAATCATAGATATAAAAATCGCTATATCAAGCAAAGAGCATAATCATCACGCACAAGCTATTGTGGATCTTATCGAAGAGTCTGCAAGAGTGCGTGGTACGGGCATCGCTAAACGCGACCCAAATTATATTAAGAAAAAATTAGAAACAGGTCATTCTGTTGTGGCGTTGGATGGTGAACGCTTGGTTGGTTTTTGTTATGTAGAAACGTATAGCCATCAACGATATGTGTCAAATTCTGGGTTGATTGTGGATCCTGAATATCGCAAACATGGTTTAGCAAAACAGGTTAAACGGGCTGCCTTTGATTTGGCGCGTGACCTGTACCCCGAAGCGCGGGTTTTCGGCATCACGACGAGTTTACCCGTGATGAAAATCAATACAGAATTGGGTTATGTGCCTGTAACCTTTTCGGAATTGACACAAGATGAAGTTTTTTGGAAAAGTTGCAGCAGTTGTCCGAATTATGAGATTTTGAAATCTAAAAACCACAAAATGTGTCTTTGTACGGGTATGCTTGCGCCTTCCAAAGTGGAGGAAGAAGCAATGAAATACGATTTGACGCATCAAATTGTGACAGCAGGCGGTGGCGGCGCAGGATTTGGGCGTTCGCCGAAACATATTAAATTTAGATACTAATTGTGCAAACCCATAGCTACATAGGAGACATAGGATATTGATATTGAATGAATTATGTATTTTAATAAACCCAATGTCTATGTCTCCTATATATCTATGGTATTTGCAATTATCAAACAAAATCATTTCTAATTATGTCTAAGAAAGTTATTCTCGCTTATTCAGGCGGCTTGGATACATCGTTTTGTATTCAATATCTAACCGTCGAAAAAGGCATGGAAGTCCATGCTGTCACCGTGAATACGGGCGGTTTTTCAGATGCTGACCTCAAAAAAATGGAGGAAAAAGCCTATTTATTAGGTGCAAAATCGTTCAAAGCAGTGGATGCGGTGCGCGATTTTTATGATAATTGCATTAAATATTTGATTTTTGGAAATGTGTTGCGCAATCAAACGTATCCGCTATCCGTGAGTGCGGAACGGATGTTTCAGGCATTGGAAGTGGTCAAATATGCGCGGCTTGTGGGTGCAAAAGCGGTTGCGCATGGTTCAACAGGTGCTGGAAATGACCAAGTTCGGTTCGATTTGGTGTTCAACACGTTGGGCGATGATTTGGAAATCATTACACCGATTCGAGATTTGCGGTTGAGTCGGCAGGCAGAAATTGATTATTTAAAACAAAAAGGTTTTAATTTAAACTGGGAAAAGGCAAAATATAGCATCAATAAAGGCATTTGGGGAACGAGTGTAGGCGGTCAAGAGACGTTAACTTCCGATAAACCGTTGCCCGAAAGCGCGTTTCCGTCTCAATTAGAGCAGAAAAATCCGAAGGTTATTAGCTTACATTTCAAAAAAGGTGAATTACAAGGCATTGATAATCAATCATTTGAACATCCTGTTGAAGCAATTGAGGCATTGGAAAAATTGGCATCGCCTTATGCGATTGGGCGCGATGTGCATGTAGGTGATACGATTATTGGGATTAAAGGGCGGGTTGGTTTTGAAGCACCTGCGGCGTTGATTTCGATAAAAGCGCATCATTTGTTGGAAAAACATATTCTAACAAAATGGCAAGCGTATTGGAAAGAGCAATTGTCGAATTGGTATGGAATGCTATTGCACGAAGCGCAATTCCTTGATCCTGTGATGCGAAATATTGAAACATTTTTGGCAGACACTCAAAGTAACGTCACTGGAACGGTATATGTGAAATTATTACCATACCGATTTGAATTACAAGGCATTGATTCTCAATATGATTTGATGAATGCTAAGTTTGGCAGTTACGGCGAGATGAATAATGCTTGGTCGGGCGAAGATGTCAAAGGTTTTACGAAAATTTTGGGCAATCAACAACGGATTCATCAATTTGTCAACGAATTAAAAACAAAAAGTTAATTATACCGTCGGCGAGGTTTTAAACCTCGCCGACGGTACGCAATTAAAAATAATATCAAATGATTATAAAAGTTGGCATTATTGGCGGCGCGGGTTATACCGCAGGTGAATTATTGCGCCTTTTGGTGAATCATCCGTTGGTTCAAATCGCTTTTGTGCATAGCAAAAGCAATGCAGGAGCATTGTTAAGTGATATTCATACGGATTTGGTTGGGGAAACGGATATGACTTTTTCCGATAAAATGCCTTTTGAAGCAGCAGATGTGCTTTTTTTGTGCGTCGGGCATGGAGAAGCAAAAGGTTTTGTCGAAGGGAACACTTTTCCTAAAACCTTGAAAATCATTGATTTATCACAAGATTTTAGAGTAGGTGTTGAAAATTGGGTTTATGGTTTGCCCGAATTGAACCGTCCTTTGATTCAAAAAGCAAATTTTATAGCGAATCCAGGTTGTTTTGCGACGGCGATTCAATTAGGATTATTGCCTTTGGCAGCAAACAATTTGTTGAATAATGATGTACATATTCATGCAATTACGGGTTCGACAGGGGCAGGACAGAGACCAAGCACAACTTCTCATTTTAGTTGGCGGAATAATAATATTTCGATATATGAATCATTCAAACATCGCCATTTGAAAGAAATTAAACAAACTATTTTTCAATTACAACCCAATTTTGTTTCGGAATTGAATTTTTTACCGATTCGGGGCAATTTTACACGCGGGATTTATGCGAGTATGTATTTGAAAACAAGTTTATGTGATACGGATGTTAGAAAATTATATGCTGATTTTTATAAAGATGAACCTTTTACGCACGTTACGGATACGAACCCGCATTTGAAACAAGTTGTTGGAACAAATAAAGGTTTGATTTATGTCTCCAAGCATGATGATAAAGTATTGATAATCAGCATGATAGATAATTTGTTGAAGGGCGCGTCGGGACAGGCGGTTCAAAATATGAACTTAATGTTTGGATTGCCAGAAACAGAAGGTTTGAAATTAAAAGCAGTTGCATTCTAGGTACAGAGGAGACATCGTAAAGATATTATCTATGTGTCCTATGTACGCATGTGTTTAGAATTATAAAATTGGTTTTTCCGCGTTTTTAGCGCAAATACAGCGATACAACACCGTTTGGAAGGTTTTAAACCTTCTAAACGGTTGATTATCAACGATTTATAATATTTGCTCTTTTATTTTGCGCTAAAAATGAGGAAGAACCATAAAATTTATCCAATGAAATTATTTGACGTTTATCCATTATATGATATAGAGCCTGTTCGCGGCGCGGGTGCGCGAGTGTATGATGCGGCGGGTACGGAATATTTGGATTTTTATGGCGGACACGCGGTTATCAGTATTGGTCATTCGCATCCACATTATATTCAAAAAATCACGGAGCAACTCCAAAATTTGGGTTTTTATTCCAATAGCATTCAAAATTCGTTGCAACACGAATTGGCAAAAAAGCTTGGCGAACTTTCACAACTCAATGATTATCAATTGTTTTTGATTTCGTCGGGTGCGGAAGCGAATGAAAATGCGTTAAAATTAGCGTCTTTTCAGAACGGTCGCAAAAAAGTGATTGCGTTTAAAAAAGCCTTTCACGGGCGCACGTCTGCGGCGGTCAATATCACGCCTGACCCTAAAATTGTTGCGCCGATTAATGAAGGTTTTGAGAAAGAATTTTTTGATTTAAATGATATTGAAAGTGTTCAAAAATCGGTTTTAAAAGGGGATGTCTGTGCGGTGATTGTGGAAGGCATTCAAGGCATTGGCGGCATTCATATTCCAGATATTACGTTTTTGAAGCAATTACAAACCATTTGTAATCAAACGAATACGATTTTAATTTTGGATGAAATCCAATCTGGTTATGGACGTTCGGGCAAATTTTTCGCGTATCAATACGCGGATATTCAACCCGATTTGGTGACGACGGCGAAAGGCATGGGTAATGGTTTTCCAATCGGCGCGTTATTGGTTCACCCGAAATTTAAAGCAAAACATGGCTTATTAGGAACGACTTTTGGCGGTTCTCATTTGGCGTGTGCGGCTGCAATTGCCGTGTTAGATGTGTTAAAATCTGAATTTTTGATTGAAAATGCAGCAACTTTGGGTAATTACGCGATGCGACAATTGAAACAATTGCAAGGCGTGAAAGCGGTACGCGGTTTAGGTTTGATGATAGGAGTGGAGTTTGATTTTCCAGTGGCGGCATTGCGTAAAGCATTGGTTTTCAATGAAAAAGTATTTGTCGGCTCTGCGTCTGAACCAAATACGATTCGATTATTGCCGCCTTTGAATGTCAATAAACATGATGTGGATGCGTTAGTTTCAAAACTGAGACACGCATTGACTGCGTTGCAACCAAAAGCGGTATCTATTTAACTCAAAAATAAGCCACGAATTGCACGAATTTTTCACTAATGACTATCATTATTCGTGAAAAATTCGTGCAATTCGTATCTTTTTACAAATTTATAATTTTATAATCCTCATCTAATGTTTCCTTATTATTGAAAATTTTATGAAACAAATTTATATTATCAACGGCCCCAATTTAAACCTGCTCGGCAGACGCGAACCTGAAATTTACGGAAGCCAAACTTTTGAAGATTATTTTAAGATTTTGCAAAAAAAGTTTGAAAATAAGGTCGAATTGCATTATTTCCAAAGCAATTCAGAAGGTGCATTGTTAGACAAAATCCATGAAATTGGGTTTTCGGCGACTGGAATTATTATGAATGCGGGTGCTTATACGCATACATCTATTGCGCTTCGGGATGCGATTTCGGGGGTGAAAACGCCTGTGATTGAAATACATATTTCAAATGTGCATGCGAGAGAATCGTTTAGACATCATAGTTATTTGAGCGCGGTTTGCAAAGGTGTTCTTTTTGGTTTTGGCATTAAAGGATACGATTTGGCAATAGAATCTTTTTTAGTTAGTTAGATGGTTGGTTAGTTAGTTAACATATTGAATATCAATAGGTTAACTAACCAACCATCTAACTAACTAAGCAAACAGTTCAGTTCCTGCGAAATGGAAAGAGGCTTCAATCGCTGCATTTTCGTCTGAATCCGAACCATGAACTGCATTTTCACCCATACTTTTCGCGTATTTAGCCCGCAAAGTACCTGGAGCCGCATTTGCAGGATTCGTCGCGCCAATCAAGGTGCGGAAATCAGCTACTGCATTTTCCTTTTCCAAAACCGCCGCAACAATCGGACCGCTTGCCATAAATGCTACTAATTCACCATAAAAAGGACGTTCTTTATGCACCGCATAGAATTCGCCCGCTTTCGCAGTAGATAATTTCGTATATTTCATAGCGACAATTTTAAAACCTGCTGCGCAAATATCTTTTAAAATCGCACCAATGTTGCCCGCCGCGACCGCATCTGGCTTAATCATGGTAAAAGTTCTTTTACCCGCTTTTTGTTTTGACATCTTAATTCTGGTATTATCTGAATTATTTGAATTGATTTTCAATGGATTACGCAAAAATGACTCCATTTTTACGGCTTGTAATCCAAAAACGGGGCAAAGGTACGATTCTATATTGAATTTTTAGTGCAAATAGATTCCTTTTTAAGTTTTAGAAAAAGAATTATCTTTGTTGCGCATCATCAAAATAGGTATTGTTTAACGAATTTTAAATCAAATGATTTTGAAAAAACTTGTATTCGCAACTTACTTTTTAAGTTGCAGTTGGCTTGGGCTGTCGCAAGAGTATTGCAAAGATTGCGACAAACGGTTATTGACCGAAAAAGATTTGATTGAATCGGAATCTTGGTCCCTGATGCGCAATGAAATTTATGCGAGACACGGCTATATTTTTGCTAACAAAAATCTTACAGACGCTTTTGCAACCGCAAGTTGGTATAAACCGACTAAAAAAGAGGTTACAAAAGAATTCAATGCGATTGAAAAACAAAATATTGCCCTGCTCCAAAAGCATGAACAACAAGGTTTTAGTGGATTTGAAGTCTTTTTTAAGGAATTTCGGCAAGCGGTTTTAGCGAATCAGCGTCAAAAAGTCATTTCTATGCTCGATATGGAACATTTTGTGGCAACGACGGATAGAGATGATTATGCCATTACATTTGATGCGGGTGTCAAAAAAGCATTTCAGCAACAACGTTTTACAAAATCGGTGAATGAGAAAAATATCTTTATGGATGGTTTCGAGAGTTGCGGTCGTCAATTTTACTTCACGAAAAAATGGGTAAATGGCAAATCAAAATGGTTTTTAGTCCAAGTCGTTGCGCCAGGGTAGGCTTTAAGCCCTAACCAATTAGGGAAAAAAAAGACCTTCCAGAGAGAGAAAAATCAAATTTTTCTCTCTCTGCCACCTTTTTTGGGCGAACTATTTCCCTAATTGGTTAGGGCTTAAAGCATTAGCAATCTTGTTTTGAATAAAATAAAATTTTGATTTTGTTTGAAAATATAGAATATATTTCGGTCATATTGAAAAAGGTCGAAATATATTCTAATCTGTTTTCAAAAAAAATATTTTGGTAAAAGCATTATAATTCAAAAAAGAATTACCTTTGACTTCTGTAATGTAGAAGCTACTATTAATATTTAAAATTCATTACTACAATGAAAACCTTCAGTTTTGTTCTATTCCTCGCATTTTGTTTAGCCAGTTGCCAACAAAACGCACCAAAAACCGAAACGGCTACTGCTGCAACGCCCAAAACGGAGGCGACACAGCCACCCAAAGACTTGCCGAACTACGCTGCTGCGGGCATTACCGACACAAAAGCTTTTGAAACATTCTTTACAGCGTTTCAAACGACGGCTATCGAACCTGCCCATAAAGAAGATTTGGCGAGTTTGATTCGATTTCCGATTAAGGCGGCGAAAGACAAAAAAACGTTTTTAGAAAATTATGACAAAATCGTTACGGAGGGAGTCCGCACAGCTGTCAAAAATCAGAAATTTGATGCTTTGGGTTGTCGTGACCAAGGTTGCATGGTTGGTAATGGGAAGGTTTGGCTTGCGCCAAATGAAAAAGGTGGTTTTTCGGTCGTTGGCATCAACCCGTAAATGGAATGATGAACTCCTGTTTTATTAATTTCATAAAACATTGAATATCAATTTATTACAGTTTGCAGCAGGTTGAAAACTGGCTGCAAACTGTGCCTATTTAGGCGGAATGAATTACACACGACGGGCAATCAAACTATATACGAATAGCACAATCGCAGCCCCAATACCTGCCGTCAAAATAGAAGGCAATAGCCCCGAACCGAGCCGATGACCCAATAAATAAGTGCCTACAAACGCGCCAACAATGCCTAAACCAATATTGGTTATCAAACCCGTATTCGCGCCGACGATTTTGCTACCAAGCCAGCCCGAAACGGCTCCTGTCGCTAAAAAAATAAGGAAATCTGTGGTTGAATGACTCATTTTGTTTGTTTTTAGATTATTAATGACAAATTTTATACTATCAAATACAAACATATCAAAATTACATTAAACAACCAAATTATTTTGAAATTTTTTCAAAAACGTTCAAACGAATACCCTTTTTCTTTCAACTCTTGCACCAATCGTTCCAATCGTTGATACATTTTATCGGTGCGCAAAGGGTCGCTGCCAAGGTGCATTAACAGAATGAAACCATTCAAACCCTTTGGATTACGTATTTCATAATCCATAATACTTCGATAAATCGTTTTAGAAGCCATATAATTTTTATCTTTGGGCGTTGTGTAATCCGTATGTGAGCGCGTACCCGACGTGTAACTCACTAATTCCAAACCCGCTTCTCGACACCATGCAACAATTTCTGAATTATACCATTCAAAAGGCGGCAAAAAATATTTTGCTTGCTCTTTGGCAATGCCGAATTTAGACATTTCTACAAAATTTTGTTTTAAATCATTCCGAAAATCGGCTTTGGAAACCAATAAACTATCTCTTTTTTTCCAATCACAATATAATAAATGTTTATCTGAATGTGCGCCCAAATAATGACCCTCTGTTTTCAAGGTTTTGACCAAATCAGGAAAATTGCGATAAAAATCGCCTGTCAAAAAGAAAGAAGCCTTTATATTATTTCTTTTCAAAACATCAAGAATTGTTTGACCCCCATCTGCAAACTCGTGTCCCGTAAAAACCAATTGAATTTTCATTCGAGCAGTATCTTTTTGAACGATTGCACCATATTTATCTTGAATTTTCGTTGAAATCGTAGGCGATTGTACTACATTTTGTTGCAAACTCGACAAATAATAGATAAAACTGGTTGCGTCATCTATATTAGCTGCTTTGACGGTCGTACCCAAAGGATTGCAACCAAATAACCAATCGCGCCAAGCCGCTTCTAATTCGTCATAAGAGATAGGTGCAATTTTAAGTTTTTGACAATATTTAATTTGTGATAACGCAGCAAAAACCAAATCATTAGAATTTTTCATAAGGGAAAAACCGTTTAAAAATGGGTTATTTTCGCCTAATTTGGCAATTGAATCAACACTATTTAAAATATTCTGTTTGAAAAAACTGCTATCGGCACTATTTGCCAAATAAAAATGCGCTAAATTGACAAATGGATACGATTTATAATGCTGTGTGGTATCTTCATTTACCCACTTAACCATTGGTTCTTTTTTGCCAAAATCAATTGCATCTTTCATTTTTTGCGCATCGGGCGCAACAGCCGCCGCCAATGCCATGTCATCTACCCAATTTTCCTCCTCATAAAAAAAAGGGGTGCGATAAGGAACAGTTTGACAAACGCCTTGATATTTTTGACCATATTGATACGCCGATTCTGCCTTAACTTTCAGGTTATCAGCGAATTGTGGATAATATTTTTTCAGAATCTGACTGCCCATCCAAAACGCTGACGCAAATTTCCCCGCAATCGAAGCAACACCCGTAGAATGATTTTTATATTGTTTCAAACCTTGCGGCTTGCCCGTTACGCGATACGTAGGACGCATTAAACCTTTATTTGTTGAATATGTAACAGTATCTAAATGAGGTAATTGTGTCGTATTAAGCCCTCTATCATCTGCGATTTGATGATACATTTCTGCTGGATTCGGGTTCATGCGCACGAGCCAATCCAAACCCCATTTGGCTTCATCCAAAATATCTGGAATTTTATTTGGTTTTGGGTTGCCTTCTGCATCAAATTCGTCTTTGAACGCATTTGGATTTTGTTGATATGCAAATAATAATTGTGTAACTGCATTTGCCGCAGTCGTTACGTATTGCAAATAATCAGATTCGTTGTGCCAACCACCCCAAATGTCCACACCAGTACCATCTCGCAATGGATCTTCATTCCCAACCGCAAAACAGCCATGTTTATGACATTTTGTTTTAAAAAAGGGGTTATTACCACAACGTTGCTGCCGCATATATTGCAATAAAAAATTAGATGTTCCATTCCAAACGGTATCATTAATCCGAAAAATAAGAGAGCGCGTCTTGCCGACTCGAACGAAATATTGTCCCGATTGGCGCAATTCTGAGAAATCTAACCGCGCACTTGCTTTAAAAGCAGCATATTCATTGTAATTTTTGACCTTTTTGCCTTCAAAAACGGGCAATTCGGTCAGCGCGTCGCAGATTTCAAATTTTTTAATAGGTTCTTTGCTCTCATTATCTTGCGTCATCCAGATAGCAACTTTGGTTGCTTCTGTCGTATAACCAATTTGGTTAATGCGAATCCACGATTGAGCAGTTGAAAAACAAGGTATTAGCGTACAAAAAAAAAGAATAAAACGATTCATGTGGGTTTTATTGGTAGATTTGTTCATAGTAAGAAATAATGAATAATAAATGATGGATTTTATAAAAAATTGATTGTCAATTAATTACAAAATCCATCATTTGTTATTCATCATTATAGAATATGGTCTAAAAGTGCTTTTTTGGATAAAAATAAAATTTCTTTCCCAAAAAAACCTTCTCCTCTTAATTTTAAGCGTCCTAATCTGAAAAATGGAATTTTTTCACTTTTAATTTCCTCAATATCGGTGCGCAAATACCGCCGATTTGTCCAATAATTCGTGACATATATATAGGTGTCATCCATGTCGAGCCGATGCAGGCGAAAAACGGTTTTGTAAAACAGGAATAATCCTACTAAAAGGATGAGTGTCAAGGAGATACGAAAACTATTGCCCGAAACGGACGGCGGAATTTTTTGCGTAAACCAAACGACCATCACAAACGTGCCAAAAAATGCAATGTATAGGACGGGCAAAAATATTTTTAATATCAACGTCCATGAAGACGATAATTGAATGGGTAGCATTTTTATTTTTTAATTTTGATTTTAAGGGACAAAAGTAAAGTCAAGTATAATAGCTTGATTTTCAATCAATTGCATTTTTATAATTGGTAAAGATACATAAAAAGTACAACGTAAAGACTCATTTACGTTAAAGCATTGGCAAAGGTACAAAAATAAAAGGCTTCTGAAAAAAAATTAGACTTTTAATTTGTTAACGTTTCAGTCAATTTATTAGCTCCTGTTAATGATGACGCATGATGAATAAATAGAACATCCTGTTTGAATTTTTAAAATTGTTTTAAATAATCAATTTTAAAACAATTTTATGGTAATGACTACATTTACTCATAACCCGCTTTTTGGGGAAAATTAAAATGTTAATGAAATGTGAATGATAAAAACGTGTACATATTGTTTTTAAAATTAATGATATGTTTTAATTGCTATTTTTGTAATAATATACTTATTTTTATTTAATTATCAATACAATATTTTAATTTTCAAAAAACAGCAAATACTATGTAGCGAAAAAATGCTACTACTGCTACTACCGTGCTTTTTATATTTTGTTTTTTAAGTTATTTAAAGTTTATAATTTTAATAATTGCAATTTTATAAAAATTTAATATTTTAAAATATCATTTTTGCAAAATATTCACGGTAGTAGCAGTTTTGAAAATTTGCTACTACCGTGCTACTACCCTACTACCGTAAAAACGCAAAAAAGGAGTTTTTATATAATGATTTTTAATACTGTTTTATGTGATTTTATATGAAATAAAAAAATACAAAAAGTTTTGTAAAGAAACTGCCTACTTTTTAGCCAAAATTTTGGCTAAAAAGTGGGCAGTTTTGATAATGATTACTATATTTTTCACCACGTTTTGTAGTGAAATCACTACATTTTTCACCACGTTTTGTAGTGAAATCACTACAAGTATTAAAAAAATCCATACAGGTACTACTATTTTTAGTAGTTGTATGGATTTTTTTAATACTTGTACCTGTTTAGAACCCGTCTTTTTAGCCTAAAAAACAACGGATTACATAACAAATAAAAAATTATTTTACGCCTTGTGAATCAACGATTTATGCTGAAAAAACAAAAAAGTGCATTGCCTTCTCTCTCCATAACCTGCGGGCGCAGATTCCCTAAACACACATCTAAACACCCTCTTTTTGCGGATATGTGTTTTAACTTTGGTTGTAAAAAAAATAAAATAAAATATATTAATATTTTTTTATATCTTTGCTAAAAATTTTAAACTTTTTTATTAAT
>JBEEMZ010000080.1:0-18452 GCA_041192405.1 Bacteroidota bacterium
CCCAATAATTTATTTTTTTTTCATATTTTATAAAAAAAAAGGTGAAAAAATTAGATAATTATCTACATATCTATATATCTTTATGTCCAGATTAAAAATCTAAATTTAACAACATTAAATAACGATTGTATTTAGCTACGTTATGTCACAAACTCAGCAACGTGAATCAACGTCTTCTTTGGCATCGGTGATTGCATCGTCGTCCGTAGGAACCTTGATTGAATGGTATGACTTTTACATTTTCGGCTTTTTGGCGACCGAGATTTCGGCACAATTTTTCCCGAAAGACAACCCAACTGCCGCATTTCTTTCGACCTTAGCGACTTTTGCCGCAGGTTTTATCGTTCGTCCATTTGGAGCCTTATTTTTTGGGCGTTTGGGTGATATCGTCGGTCGCAAGTACACCTTCTTAGTAACTTTATTATTAATGGGTTTATCTACCTTTGCGATTGGTTTCATTCCAAGTTATCAAACCATTGGCGCACTGGCACCCTTTTTAGCATTGACGCTTCGTTTATTGCAAGGTTTGGCAATTGGTGGCGAATATGGTGGTGCCGCAACTTATGTAGCAGAACACTCACCTGCACATGAGCGCGGTTTCTGGACTTCCTGGATTCAAATTACAGCAACGGTTGGTTTATTCGTTTCCTTAATGGTGATTTTGACATGCCGTCAAAGTATGCCTGAAGCAGATTTCAAAGAATGGGGATGGCGCATTCCGTTCTGGTTATCTATTTTTATGGTTGCTATCTCTGTGGTCATTCGGATGAGAATGAGCGAGTCACCACTTTTTGCCAAATTAAAAACCGAAGGCAAAACTTCAACAAACCCATTAGCAGAGTCTTTCGGCAAGAAAGATAACTTTAAAATGGTTTTATTGGCACTGTTTGGTGCGGTTTGTGGACAAGGCGTGGTTTGGTACACAGGTCAGTTTTACATTATGACCTTCATTAAAGGCACTTGTGCGGTTGCTCCTGCGCAAGCCGAAACATGGTTAGGGATTGCGCTTTTGTTGGCAACACCGTTTTTTGTGGTTTTTGCAACGTTGTCGGATAAAATTGGTCGTAAATGGATTATGTTGGCGGGAATGGCATTGGCGTTATTCACCACCAAACCGCTTTTCCAACAAGTACGCGAATTAACCAATCCTAAAAATAAAACAGAAGTTGCAGAGAAAATGGTTGCGGCACCTGTTGCCGAAAAAGTGGATGCTAAAACAGGTGACAAAATCACCACAACCGATACGACGCGTATGTACACGGATGGTACAACGTTGAAAGTAACAACAGCCATGACGCTTTTCGCCGATTCTACGAAACAAGCGAGTGCAAAACCAAAAGTTACGAAAGTAGTGACTTTGGGTCAAAGTAATAAATGGTCCTTGATTGGTTTGGTATTCTTGTTAGTGTTGTATGCAACCATGGCTTACGGGCCGATGGCTGCGTTCTTGGTGGAATTATTCCCTACACGCATTCGTTATACATCTTTGTCATTACCTTACCACATCGGTAACGGGGTCTTTGGTGGTTTAGTACCGTTTATTGGTGTTCTTTTGGTGGAATCTTCCAAAACGAAGGAGTTACCAGGAGGCGATATTTATGCAGGTTTGAACTATCCCTTAGCGGTAACGGCACTTTGTTTGGTGATTGGTATTTTCTTCTTACCGAACGGCGTGGATAATGTTGAAGTGAAAGAAGAGTAATCCTTTGAAAAGGCTTCTTTTGATGAATCGAATGAGGTGCATCAAAAGAAGCCAAATAGGAAACCATAATAATTAGTTAAGTTATTTTTGCAATGAATCATAAATTGATAATCAATGAATTGTGTATTTGAAAAATTATAATTCATTTTTTACTTATTTATCATTGCTTATTTATTCATCCTTTAAAATTGCCATCATAAAATGGACATCATAAAAAGAATTATCGGCGCACTTTGCATGTTGATTGCTCCTATTGCGGCTTATTTGTTAGCATCGAACGGCATTGCTAAAATTAATGCAGCTGATGCAGCGAATAAAACCAATGCGACAACGCAATGGTCTATCCTCATTTTAATTTTCTTACCCGTCATGGCAGGCTTGTTTATCTTTGGCATGTACGGCGCGAAAGGAGAATATTCAAAGGAAATTAGTTAGTTGGTTCGTTAGTTGGTTGGTTCGTTAGTTGGTTGGTTAGTTGGTTCGTTACAATATTGATAACCAACTAACCAACTAACCAACTAATTAAGATTTACACTACTGAGTTGTTAAAGATTTAAGATGTAAATAATGGATTATCAATCTATTTTTTCCCGCAGATTTTCTTTTGGACTCTTTTTCTGCGAAATCTGCGGGAAAAAAACATATTACAACTTTAACAACTCAGTAGTGTAATTAAGATTTAGCTATTTATAATTAATTGTGTTTAGTTTAGCCAGTATCGGTGGATGAAAAACATTGCCGATACTGGATTTATCATAAAAACGTTGGTTTATCCTAAAAAGTCCATGATTTTCTATAAAAATCATGGGCTTTTTGCGATGTATTGAGATTTTGATTATTTCAATATTAAAAGTTTTAAAAATCATGACTAAAAAACGGTCTATTTACGATAAACATTTAGCGAAAAATCAAGCGAATCACGTCACCTTGTCCCCCCTTTCGTTTTTGGAACGGTCGGCTTTTGTTTATCCGAATCATATTTCATTAGTGCATGGCGAGCTTCGGCAGACTTGGAAGGAGACTTATATCCGCGCTCAAAAGTTGGCTTCTGCATTATCAAAAATCGGAATTGGTTATGGCGACACGGTTTCAGTGATGGCGCCCAATATTCCCGCGATTTATGAAGCGCATTTTGGCGTACCAATGACAGGCGCGGTTTTGAATACATTGAACATTCGTTTAGACCCTGCAACAATCGCTTTCATGCTCAAACATGCTGAAACAAAAGTTCTTTTGACTGATAAAGAATTTTCACCAACGATTAAAGCGGCTTTGGCGATTTTGAAGAAAAAAATAGTGGTCATTGATATTGATGACCTGTATGCAGAAAGTGGTGAATTGATTGGTTCGATTGAATACGAAGCGTTTTTGAAGACTGGCGAGGATCATTTCGATTGGAAAATGCCTGATAATGAATGGAATGCGATTTCATTAAATTACACATCTGGTACAACAGGCAATCCAAAAGGTGTTGTTTATCACCATCGCGGCGCACATTTGAACGCGGTTAACAATATTTTGGCATGGGGCATGCCGCCACAAGCGACTTATTTGTGGACTTTACCGATGTTTCATTGTAATGGTTGGTGCTTCCCGTGGACAATGGCGGCGATTTCTGGAACCAATATTTGTCTCCGAAAAGTGAAAGCCGATGCTATTTTCAAAGCGATTGTAACCGAAAAAGTAACTCATTTTTGTGGTGCGCCGATAGTGCTCGGCATGTTGAATAATGCCAAAGCGGAAGATAAAATGCCATTCCATCATAAAGTGAATGTAATGACTGCGGGTGCCGCCCCGCCTGCTGCGATTATTGAAGGGATGGAAAGTCAAGGTTTTAACATTACGCACACGTATGGATTGACGGAATGTTATGGCCCGACGGTGGTTTGTGCATGGCATGGTGAATGGGATGCGTTGCCGATTTCGGATAGAGCAGGTTTGAAAGCCCGTCAAGGGGTTCGCTATCATTTCTTGGAAGGTTTGGAAGTGGCTGACCCAGAAACGTTAAAACCTGTTCCTTCGGACGGTCAAACGATGGGTGAAATTATGATGCAAGGCAATAATGTGATGAAAGGTTATTTGAAAAATCCAAAAGCGACAAAAGATTCGTTTAAAGAAGGCTGGTTTCGGACGGGCGATTTGGCGGTGAAACATCCTGATGGTTATATTCAGATTCGAGACCGTTCCAAAGATATTATTATTTCGGGCGGTGAAAATATTTCTACGATTGAAGTCGAAGGTATTTTGTATCGGCATCCGTCGGTTTTGGAAGCGGCAGTTGTGGCGCGTCCAGATGAAAAATGGGGTGAAACGGTTTGCGCATTCATCTTCAAAAAAGTGGGTGACATGACGACTGAAAGTGATATAATTACATTTTGTAAAAAATATTTAGCCAGTTTTAAAGTGCCTAAAACAGTGATTTTCAGCGAGTTACCTAAAACTTCGACAGGAAAAATTCAAAAATTTGTGTTGCGGGATATTGCGAAAGCAATATGATATTTTTAGTATAAAAGTTACCAAAAGCACAAAGAAAACCGATTTTTTTAGTACCTTTGGTAACTTTTGTGCTGAAAAAGACTGTATCTTCGCCTTATTTTGCTTACAAATCCAATTAAATATTATGAAAAAAATTAATTTTAGAGATTGGACGGTCGAAAAGATGGAAAAAGCCTTTGACCTTAAACAAATTTTAGATCATCCCTTGCTAACTCGATTGACGAAATATCCTTACAAAATTTCAGAATTTGAAAAGCGATGGTTATTAAAATTGCAAAATAATTATCGTCAATTTGGTGGTGAGGATTGGAATGAGGCAGAATTAGCCAGTAAATTCATCAATCCAATCATTGTTTTCAGTGATATGGATAATCTGGCATTTAGTTTTTTCGTGGAACGGGACTTGACCGCAACGATTGGCGATTACGAATTGACAGGTAAAGTAGATGGCATGATTGCTACAGGTTTTCGCAGTCCGCAAAAACCTTATTTTTGTTTAAATGAGTACAAAAAGGAATCCGATCCAAGTGGGGATCCACGTGGTCAATTATTGAGTGCGATGTTGGTTGCACAAGAGTTGAATCAAGATGGAAAACCTATTTATGGGTTGTACATTGTTGGCAAATATTGGCGATTTGTGTTGTTGACGGGTAAGATTTTTGCTTTTGGAAAGAGCTTTGTAGCGGATCAAGCCGATATTTTTGCTATTTTTAAAACCTTGAAAGGGTTAAGGGCAGAAATTGAGTTAATGATGGCTCTGTGAAATGATCCTCAAGTAATGAAACAACTGCATCAATAAGTAAACAAAGGTTTGACCATCTACGGATTATCAAACCTTTTTTAGTTTAAATTGTTGCGCTTAACAGTTGCTTGCATTCTATGTTTTTAGAGCTCATAATCAATTGATAATCAATCTTATTCATCATTCACCTATTTATCATTCATCATTACTTGATGTTTACATGAAAAAAATTTACCTCTTTCATTTTTTGGTTTGGGGCGCACAAATCAGCTTCGCACAAACCATTTTGACACCTTTAACCCTTGAACAAGCCGTTCAAAAAGCGTTGCAAAATCATATTGGTATCAAAATATTGGAAAATAGTGCACGAGTGGCAAAAAATAATGTCACCAAAGCAAATGCGGGCTTTTTGCCCAATGTGAATGCTATTGCGTCCGAAACGCCCTCATTATCTTATACGAATCAAGAATTGTCGAATGGTAGTAAAATAAATCGTTTTACAGCAGGGAATAATTTTAATGCGGGCGTGCAAATGACTTGGACGCTTTATGACGGTCGGCGCATGGAGGCAACTTTTGACCGTTTAAAAGAAATGGCAAATATGGGCGAACTCAATATCAAAATGCGTTCAGAACAACTGATTGCGGATGTAATGAAATCTTATTACAATGTATTGAAAAACAGGGATTTATACTTAGCATTAAAATCGCAAACGGATTTGTATGAGGCAAGATTGAATCTTGCAAAAATCAGAGAGGAGGTTGGTAAAGGTAATCATTTAGACGTGCTACAAGCGCAAACCGATTTGCAAACTCAAAAAATGTTGATTTTAAAACAACAACAATTCATTGAACCTGCATTGATTTTGTTAAAACAAGTCATGAATGTGGGTCAAGAAGATCGTTTTGAAACAGCTGATACGTTGCAAATTATTGGAAATCAAAGTATTACGGTTTCAAAAGAAGCTGTTTTAAAAAACAATCGTGCATTTGCGCTCAATCAATTGCAAACGGGAATTTTGATGTTAAGCAAAAAAGAAACGGAAGCATTGTTGAAACCTCGCGTTAATTTTAATGCTGCTTATAATTTTGCTCGAACGGATAATCAAGCAGGTTTAATTTTGTTGAACCAAAATAATGGTTTAAATGCAGGTGTTTCGGCAGTTTATCCTTTGTATGATGGCGGCAATGTCAAACGGCAAGTTGAAAATATTAATATTGAAATCGAATCTAATAAATTGATTATCAAGCAATTAGAAAATGATTTATGGGCAAGTGTTCAATTTGCACAGAACAGTTATGAGAATGCAACAGCCGTTTTAAAAGGTGAAACAGAGATTCAAACGTTGGCGCAGCAGAGCCTTGAAATTGCGATGGAGCGTTATAAACTGGGGCGTTCCACGATTTTGGAATTGAAACAATTGCAAAAATTATATGAAGATAGTTTAGTGCGCACGATTATTGCGCGTTATGATGCAAAATTTGCAGCAATTGAGTTGATGCGTTTATCGGGACAGTTGCTGCGTTAAGAAAAAAAGAATACTTTTGCATTTTTTATGAAAGTTTGCCACGAAATTACACGGAAAAAAATAAACTTTCAGAGAGAACTCAATTTGATTTTTGATTTTTTTTGCAAAAAAATCAAAAATCAAATTGAGTTCTCTCTACCCCCCTCTTTTGGGGCGAAACGTTTCCTAAACGATTCCATTTTGTGAATATTCGTGGCAAACTTTCGCAAACTATTTATCAAATATGAATTTTTTAGATGAACTGCGTTGGCGCGGTATGCTGCACGACGCAATGCCTGATACCGAAAAAATACTTGCAGAAGGCATGGTCAAAGGTTATATCGGTTTTGACCCAACGGCGGATTCGCTCGGCGTAGGGAATCTCGTACAAGTGATGACCTTGCTCCATTTCCAACAATGTGGTCATAAACCAATCGCCTTAGTTGGCGGCGCAACAGGTATGGTCGGAGACCCGTCAGGCAAATCCTCCGAACGCAATTTGCTTTCCGAAGACATTTTGAAACATAATTTGGATTCTCAACGCAAACAATTGGAAAAATTTTTAAACTTTGATTGTGGTGCCAATTCTGCCATCATCGTCAATAATTATGATTGGTTTAAAAATTTCTCTTTTTTGGAATTTATCCGCGATGTTGGCAAACATTTGACGGTCAATTATATGATGGCGAAAGATTCGGTCAAAAACCGATTGGGTGGTGAAGGCATGTCTTTTACCGAATTTAGCTATCAATTGGTGCAAGGCTACGATTTTTACCATCTTTGGAAAAAGGAGGGCGTTCAATTACAAATGGGTGGTTCGGATCAATGGGGCAATATCGTCACAGGTACGGAATTGATTCGGCGCAAAGATGGAGGAAAGGCTTATGCGTTGACAACCCCGTTGATTAAAAAAGCGGATGGTACTAAATTCGGAAAATCCGAAAAAGGCAATATTTGGTTGGATGCAAAAAGAACTTCGCCTTACGCCTTTTACCAATTCTGGATACATGCGGGTAATGACGATATAAAAAATTATATTCGCATTTTTACACTTTTTACCAAAGAACAAATTGAAAATTTAGAGGCTGAACATGATAAAGCACCACATTTGCGCCTTTTACAAAAAGCATTGGCAAAAGATATTACCACACGGGTGCATTCGGAGGCAGATTGTAACGATGTTATACATATAACAGACTTGATTTTTGGAGCAAAAACGAATAAGGCTGCTTTGTTGACTTTAACGGATACCGATTTTGCGTCCGTTGCGAATGGATTGCAGGATAAAAGTTTTAATATAGAAAAGGTTGATTTTCAACAAGGTATCTCAATTTTGGATTTGTTAGCCGTAAAAACGCAAATTTTGACTTCGAAAACGGAGGCACGCAAAAATATTCAAAATAAAGCCATTGCCCTCAATAAAGAAAAAGTGGTGGATGTGAATGCGGTAATTCGGGAAGATGCATTGCTACATGGCAAATATATTTTGATTGAAAGCGGCAAACAAAATAAATATATGATTGTAGTTAGTTAGTTGGTTAGTTGATTAGTTGGTTTTGTAATGCGTTTGTTTAGTAAACAAAACAATTATAAAACCAACCTATGAACTAACTTTTTTCAATTAAAAATTGGTTTATGAAACTTTTTTTAGGTTTCGTAAACCAATTTTAGTTTATAAATCATTGATTTACAGATGTGTTTAAAACGTATTTTAAAAAATAACGTTTTTTACATATTGCAAATTCAAATAAATTTTGAGTATATTTGCACTAACAAACAGCTATAAACAGATTTTTATCTCGCGCTTCTAATCAAACAAATACACAGTTCGGTTTTATATTAAAAAAGCCATCGTTTTCTACTTTTTTCGGATAACGGAAACATTTATGATTTGAGACATTTATGATGTCCTAAATCATACGAGCTACCACAAAACAAACTTTATTTTGGTGCAAACTCGTGTGATTCATTGCCTTATACTTATTTCAAATTATAAATGTTCCGTTGACGATCAAAATAGAAACTTGATAAATCTGAATGCTGCCTTGCCTATTAATGCACCCCGTCACCCATAGATGGAATCTCTGCTGAATTTAACACGTAATAACAGCCTGCCAAAAAAAGTAAACCGACTGCAATCCAAAGCAGGGTTTTGAAATTGAATTTTGAACCTTCACTCATATTGTTATTTTTTTAATACTGAATAAAATGATTTTAAAAAAGGCACGTATTGCGTGCATGAATGATATTTTATGCAAATATACACAAATGTAGATTTGTATATATGTTTTTTTGCAAAAAAAATTAAAATTAACAAAAAAAGCACCCATTTTTAAAAATGGATGCTTTTTTTTAATTTTTAATGACCGCGAAAGAATTAAAATGCTATATAACAAATGGTTTATCTATGAAAATAATTTATCTATAAATTATCTCAAAAACAACTGATAATCAATGATTTATAAATTTATTATTGATTATTTATAAATCATCATTATCCAATTATTTAAAGGACAAAGGCGTATATTGTTTTTCATATTTTGCCCAAGGCATGCTTTTATGATAATTTTCTCCAAAATAAGTCATAATCATTTCAAATTGAGCAGGTTTGCGATAACCAGAAATGCCTTGAATCAAATTGAAATTTTCATCCAAAAAAACCAATGTCGGATATGCCATTTGATTTTTTAAAAAGTAAGCTGCTAATTCATTATAACCGCCATTGGGATCCGCTACAAATTTATACGTCTTGCCGTTAAAAGTAATATTTTCTTTTTTTTCGGCATTTAGCAATACAGGATAAAAATTTTCATTCAAATATTTTTCAATATTAGGGTCTGCAAAAGTGGTTTTATCCAGCTCCTTGCACCAACCACACCAATTTGTATAGACTTTAATGAAAATTTTACGTGGTGATTTGCGGGACAAAGCCTCTGCTTCTTCGATGGTATGCCATTTTACTTGTGCATGTACAACATTCGCCGCAACAGCCGTTAATAAAAACATGAATGCTACTATTTTAGTCAATCGGGTCATAACTTTATAATTTTTTTGTATATAAAAATAAGTTTTTACATTGTTCAGCAAAGTAACTCTTTTCAGACGCGATTTGCAAATGGAGATACTACCCAAAATCTGTATTTAACGCAAGTTTAACCATTCGTTCCGTTTTTCACTTTGTTTTAACAATGCTTTGTTGGAATCAATGATTATGATAGCAATGTAATTGATTATCAAGGATTTGCAATCTTTCAACTGGATTTTTGGAAGTGACTTTTGGCGCAAGAACTCCCGTTTTTAAACATTTATTTGTTTTAAAGACACGCGCTTCATCCCATAAGTTGTTTTTAATGAAGAAATTTAACACGCTCGCGCCGCCTTCCACCAAAACAATCCCTATTTTTTCACGGTACAAATCTTCCAACAACTCATTTGGATTGCTATAACTTAAAGTTTTAAAAAAAGTTTGTTTAAATGAAAATTTATTATTTGTTGTTGTGGACAAAGGGTGTTGTATATGACTGTAAATCAACGTTTTAATCGAATCATCTAAAATTTTTAATGTACTTTTTTCCTTTTGCGAATCATTCAAATCTACGCCAATTCTGCCTTGCCCATCCAAAACAACGCGAACAGGCGATTTACCATACCAAAAACGATTGTCCAAACTGGGATTATCTATCAAAACCGTATTGGAACCCACCAAAATCGCATCCACTTCACTACGCCAACGATGCGCCAACCGCTTGGCAAGCGCATTACTCAACCAAATTTGTTTATCAGGTGCGCCCATAAAGCCATCTGCACTTTCCGCCCATTTCAAAATAATATATGGTTTTTTCCAAATAATATTCTTCACAAACGGGCGAGTTAGCTTCAAACCTTCGTCCACCAAAACATTTTCGATGACTTCAACCCCATGTGCACGTAATTTTTGAATACTTTGCCCTGCCACTTTATCATGTGGATCCATTTGTGCAATCACCACTTTGGAAATACGCTCCCGCAAAATCAAATCTACGCAAGGCGGCGTTTTGCCAAAATGATGGCACGGTTCCAATGACACATAGATAGTTGATTGCGCAATCAAGGCACGATGCTCAGGGCGCACACTCGCCACTGCATTGACTTCTGCATGTGCGCCGCCATATTGTTGATGCCAACCCTCGCCAATAATGCGGTCTTTGTAAACCAACACTGCGCCAACAGACGGATTGGGAGAAGTACGCCCATTGCCCAAACAGGCTAAATCAAAGCATCTTTGAATATATTTAGAATTCATATTAAATAAAAATTTAACTTAAAAATAAAAAAATAAAAAAAATTATGTAATCACATTGTTATATTTTCAAAAACAAGCATCATATTATGTAAAGGAATAACTTTATATTCTATAACAAAATAATTGCAAAAAATCAACAATTTCACGTAATTATATTGTTATGTGGTGTATTTATTTTGTTTTTTTTAAATTTTTGGTCAAATGAGAACTTTTTTGCAAAAAAAAGATTCATGTACATACATCAGTTTTAAAAAATCTGCTAAATTAGCCACGTTTTCAAACAGCATGCTGTTTTGATAACCATTTTTTAAACCAAACCCTGTCGAGATCGTGTTAATCAAAATTAATTTAAAAAACAGTGATGAGGTGGTGCTTATTGACAATCATGTTCATGAGTACCTATTGGATGACCCGTATTTGGCAAAAATACGGTTTGTAGAGAACCTTCGAAAGCATTCGAGTGGTTGTGCCGTCTTTCAAAAAACGTGGAAAACGGCTGACAACTCTTATAAAACGGAGACCATTTACTTACATAAACTTATTGCTGAGAAATTTCTTGCTCACCAAAAAAACAATGACAAAAATTTAGTCGGCGCGAAAAATGGTGAAAAGTTAGATTGCCAATTAGAAAACCTCGTTTGGCGCAGTCGGGCAGCTGCCAGTCGTCAACGAAAAACCAGTAGTCGAATCGGTTACACGGGTGTTTATCAAGAGAATAATCGCTATCGAGCGGTGATTTCGATTGATAAAAAATCGGTGCATCTGGGCATGTACGACACTGCTGAAGAAGCTGCGGAGGCATACAATGCTAAAAGTCGAGAATTGTATGGAGACGAAGGGAAACAAAATAAAATTTAATGGTTGAAAAATTATTCTTTGACCATTTGATTTTACCCCCTTTTTGGAACTTTAGCCTTTTTTAAAACGCCGATTTTTAAGCTCTGCATAAATAGATAAATGATAAATGTTATTTGTAACAAATTGATTATAAACTATTTATGAACCAAAGATCAATATAAATTGAACCTTTGCAAAAGATTCGTTGGCACAAAACAAAAGCTGGATTGTTTATCAATCCAGCTTTTTGTTTTAGTTCGTTTTAACGAACCAACGAACGAACCAACGAACTAATTTCCGCCCAATTCGGCTAATTTTTTAGCAGCATCTGTATTCGCAGGATCCGCACCAACCGCTTTTTGGAAAAACTCTTTTGCTTTCACTAAATCGCCTTTTGAACCAGCATGATAGCCTGAATAGCTATATGCACGAGACAAAAAGTAATTATTGCGCGTTTTTTCTTTCTCCTCAGTTGCCTTTAATGCAACTTCAATTAATTTTTCATAAGGTGCTATCGCATCATAACGTGGACTGTTATCATCATCCAATTGTTGCAACGCTTTTGCTTTATAAAAATAGCCATCCACATCATTTGGCTTTTTTGCAATATATTTATCCGCCGCTTCTGATAACTCTTTTGGCATATCCGCAGTGTAAGCAATTTGCATAATCGCGTAATAGTCGTTAGTAGTACCGCCACATTTCGCTAATTTAGCATTCGCAGCCCCTAATGCGTCTTTAAATTTTTTAACTTTCAAATATAAATTCGCAATTTCGGGCAAAATACTACACGTTTGAGTGGTATCAAACTTGATATAATCATTGTAAACCTTCACCGCCGTATCTACTTTACCCAATTGTGCCGCAGCACGAGCATAGTAGGTATAATCATAACCCGCAAGATCATCGCCACTTAATGCTTTAAACAATTTATCAGAAGCATCCAATGCCGCATCATATTTGCCATTTTCGTAATTAGACCAAGCCATCCAACGATACATATTTTTGCGTGTCGGGTCGTCTTTCAACAATTTTTGAGCTTCTTCTACTGCTTTGTCATAAGCTTTTGCTTGGTAACACAAGAATTTGACATAACGAGCGCGGGCATCATAATCATTGCCTGCCAAAGTAACATATTTTTCCAACAATTTAGTGACTCTCGGATATTCTTTATTCGCCATGCAAAACTCAATTTGTGCTTTGTACAAAGGCGCGTAATCAGGCGCAACCAATAGACCTTCTTCCAATTTTGCAATCGCCAATTTGAATTGTCCGGCGCGTCCCCAAATATTACCCATTTTAAGATAAGTATCTGGTTCTTTTTTGTCAATCGTTGCAGCCGTTTCGTAAGCACTCATCGCGGGCCCCGCAAAACCGCCTAATCTTTGAGCGTCTCCTTCTTTAATCCAATATTTTGCCAAAGTTGGCTCAATATCTTTAGCCCGCTTTGCATTGGCAATCCCTTCTGTTACATTAGGGTTTTTGCTATACAAATAAGCATCTGCCAACAAATAGTACGCATCAGGATGCCCTTCTTTATACGGTTTTTTACGAGAAGCGCGCACTGCTTTATCAATCGCTTTGGAAATAGCTTGTTGATTTTGCTTGCCATCAATCATCGTTTTGATAACACCGATTTGCGCTTTCCAATTGTAATCAGGATTTGCGGCAACGCCTTTGTTGTAATAATCAGCAGCTTTTGCTACATTCGCTTTCGCGTTTTCAGCAGTGGAGTCCCGATAGAAACTCTCGCCCATCCAAAAATAAGCGTCACTATTGGTCGGCTCTTTGGTAATAATGGCTTCCAAACATTTTCTGGCACCACCAAAATCTTCATTGTTAATCATTTTTTCACACGCTCTGGAGGATGACAAACTTGTGGTTTGCGCATTCAAACCCAAAGCGGAAAGGCAAGCGACTGCTAAGATTTGGACTTTTTTCATTGTGTCGCGGGTTAAGATTGGTTGATAAATTTTTCTAAGATAATTTTATGGTCAAAAACAAGATAACACAAATCGTTCGACTCGTTATTTAGACGAAGGTTCGACAAACGGTTGCGATGTATTTTAGTTAAAAAAAGATTAAAACGATTCGTTGTTTTAATGATGAATTTTATTATAATAGGATTATCACGCAAATGATAAATAATGTATTATAAATAGTTAGTTGTATAATCATTTGATTATTAAATTTTTATAATAATCCTGTTATTATTTAATGACTTCACCTAAAAACAGAGGCGAATTTATGACATTTTTTTTAAAAATTAAAAAAATGGTTCAATTTTACAATTAAAAACCTGTTTTGCACCAAACAAAACGGATTGAATTTTGTTTTTTGAATTAAAAGTGCTAAAAAGTGAATATTATAACTATTTTCTGTGGTTATTGAATCGGTTTATTCACAATTTCAATCACTCTTTCGGGTTCTTCTGCGGGTACAATGCCTGCTTTCATCATAATTTTCTGCCCAATATCGCTGAAAATAAAACGAGAAAATCCACTTGCCAAACCTGCACTCCTATCCCGAACAATGCAATAAACAGGGCGTGTAAACGGATACAAATTTTGTTTCATCGCCAATTGATAAGGACGATAGGAGCCTTTCGGGAATGAATCATGTTTTGGTGTAATGCCAATCACATTGATTTTCTCTAAAAACTTTTTTGTTTTGGGGTCATCCGAATCGCTCAACCAACTCCAGCCCACAATACCAATTGCATCTTCATTTTCGGCAACAAAATGAATAGCATCTGTATTGGTTTTGGTTGCAAAAGCATTTTTCGGCAAGCCCGTTGCGCCAATTTCGTTCAAAATAAAACTAACCGTTCCTGAATTGGCGTTATCGAACACTAAATTAATGTTCATATTATTACCTTTGCCTAATTGTTTATGATTGGTAATCTCGCCGCGCAAGATTTTAACCGCCTGTTGATACGTTATCGCAGTATCAAGATTCGATTTATGCGTAATCAGCGCAATACCATCTAACGCAACTTTAGTTTGTTGCGGCATTAGTTGGCGGCTATCAAAAAAAGCCTTTTCTTCGGGTTTGAGTTGGCGACCGATGATAATCATTGGGGTGCTGTCATTCAGCAAATCATTCACTGCTGCAACTTCTGATTTGTAGCGCATGTGAATGTGGGCGCGGTCATAAGTTGCATTGAAAACTTGCGCTTGTGCGTCCGCAATAGGCAATAGCGTTTCATCTGCGATGACCGTGATTTCGCCCGTATTAGGCGTATCTTTCGTATCTCGACCTGGTGCTTTGGCGCATTGCATCCATAAGCTCAGTGAAATAATACTTAATAAACTATTTATAAGATTGATTTTCATTTAAATACATATTTTAATAAAAAATACTAATCTTCCACTTCTTGTGCTTCTTTATAATTTTGATAACTTCGGTAGAAACGATACGCGCCATACAAAAGGCAGGCAATACCAAACACAACAGTCAATGTGGGTGGGAAATCGTCTTTAAAAAGGTTTCGATATGCAATCAACATACCGCCCAAAATTGCGTAAGCCGCTGTGACTAAGGCAGTAAAGTAGAGGTGAACAACAAATCGGGCATTTTTGTTGCCCCAAGGGTTGGGTAGTGACATGATCTTAACGGTCTGATTTTTGATAAAATGAGGTGCAAATATAGACATTTAACTCAATTTTGAACATTTATTGCATAAAAAAACAAGGATTGAAGGAACAATCCTCGTTTTTCCGATCCTTAATTTTAAAACAAGTTGCATTTGAATAGATGCGAAAGGAGTCTATTTTGGTGTATATCAGCAAAATTATTATCTTTGCAAGCCTTAATTTTAATTCATGCGTTAATCTCAATATTTTTTAAATAATTGATAATCAATTATTTAGCGACTAACCATAACCAACTCAAAACTACTGCCCTTTTTTCTTTTTAAAGTCCGTTTTCAAATCATAAGGAATGATATAAGTTGTTACAGTTACGCCATATATTAAATCCACCTTCTCCAAAACAAGCCGATGCGTCACTTCTGAATCCACAAAAACTAAATACGTACCTTCCGTCAGTCCCATCCGAGATGCGTAATAAGCTGTTTGAGTTTTACCATTTTTAAATTGCGTAATATTATGATATACTTTTGCTTCAACTACCGCTTTTTGTCCATTAATATCAATCGTAATATCGGCGACCCCGAGATTAATATGCGGTTCAATATACGACGAACCGCCCACAACGCCGAGAAAGGCACTCACATACGTTTCAAAACTATACATCAATGCGGCTTCTCGAATCGAAATCACTTTCCCTTTATCATCTCGGTCTAAAAAGAATCGAAAACCGCGCATTTTCGCATATTCTTTATATTTTTCAATGACTTTCGGCATATTCAAAAGCCCTGTTTCAGTAAAATACTCATCAATATCAATATTTTTTTGAATTCGATTTTGCTCCCCATTCAAATAAGGATAAAACGCATCATGCAAACATTTTTTATACAACGGCACTCGAAACGCAACGAAACCTTCAGTATCAGCGATAATAATTCCATTGACAAACAAATCTTTAATATGTTCTTTATAAATTTGAAAAATCACTTTTTCTTCTGTAAACAACAACCGCTCGACAAAATTTCGGTATTTATTGCCTTTATTAATGATATTTGAAATATTTTTATCAATATCGCGCTTTAAATAAAGTTCCTCTACTACCATGTAATCTTTCACCTCAATCATATGCGTATTGGGGTGAGACTGAATGAGTTTTGCTGCAAAACCATTCACTAAACCTGGCTGATTCGCCGTCATTTCACTAATTTTAGTTTTGACTTCAGGCGCAAATAACTGTCCCGTTTCCGTTTCATGTTGCGCTAATAATTCCAATGTTTCTTGATTGGTAAAGTAAGGAATATTCAAATTATCGGTTACATTAAACGGGCTTGCATTGTCTTGGACAACCCCGACAATGTTGGTTACGCCAACCAGAATCACTGATTTTAGAGCATGCGATTGGCGCGAATGATATACATTTCGGATTGAATGTAAAAATTGTCCGAAAAATTCGGCATTAATACCTTCCACTTCATCAATAATCAATACCCATTTTTTATCTTGTATGCGACTTATTTGATGAAAGACTCCCTGCAAAGAAGCATCTGAAAAATGTATTTCCCAAAATTTTTTTAATTCATCCATGAAGACTCGCATAAAAGTTTCCAAAGAGGCTTCTTTGTAATTTTCAAAATTGACATGAGCCACTTTGTAACCTTCTTTTGTTAATTCAGTAGCTAACTGGCTGAAGAAGGTGCTTTTGCCTGTCTGACGCGGTGCCCAAATGGTGAAATAACGGTCACGATGCACCTTTAGTACCCCTTCTTTGATTAAATTGGTGCGAATGAGCGTGTAATGTTGCTCAATAATGTTGGGGCCAGAGGTATTGAAATAACGCATTGTTTTAAAAATTTATATTTTATTTGAAAATATTTGTTTTAAAAGCAAATTTTGAACAAAAGTAAGTAGTTATTTGCAAAACGGGACACTAATTTTACAAATTTTCACGAAGGGCGCTACACATCTTCGTGAAAATTTGTAAAATTAGTATCCCGTTTTGCAAAATGGATGACATTGTTAATGAAATCGCAAAATGGCATTTGGAAACGCTTTAATTGAAAAACCGCCACTATCCGATACAATCGTCGGCAACGAAACCCGTTCTGTTGCATTGGGTTTATCAACAGGCTTTGGTGCTTTGTGAGGCTGCAAGGGCATCGAATAAGTGTTATATTTTTTCAATAAATCGCCCGATAAAATCTGCTCTTTTAACGCGCTTACTTCTTTGGAAGGATTGACTTTCAATACTTTATCAATCAATTCCAAGGCGGTTGCTTGATGTCCTGCAACGGCTGCTGCCGTTGCAACCGTTATCAAAGATTTGTCATCTGCGGCAACAGGTTCTGATGAAACTTCTTTCAATGCTTGTGCAATCGAATCTCGAACCATTTTATTTTGTGGCTGTTTTTCCAACGTTTTAAGTTGTTTATCAAACTGCTTCACTTTTTGGTCGAATTGTTTTTTAGAATCCGTCTTTTTTTTAAGTTGTTGCTTGCCTGCAATCACAGGTGCCGCTGTCGAATCCAACTTGACGGCTTGTCGAATAGACACTTGTGCTGCATCATAACGACCTAATGCCACTTGCGCATTCGCAACCGCGCTCAATGCCGCAGGGCTTTCATTCAAACGAAGTGCTGACAACTCATTTAAACTGAGCATCAACTGTTTTTGTAAAACCGTATCCAACGGATTTTTTTCAACTTCTTTAGCAACTTTCTCAATATGAAGGATGCCATTTTCAAATTGAATCTTTTGAATACTCGGATAGCCAATCATAATTAACGGCACAATAAATGCGTAAATGGGTTTTAAATTCGTTTTATTTTGTTTTACGCTTTGTAGAAAGGCAAATAAAAGTGCCATACTGACCATTACGCCTAATAAAATTAAAACGAATTCGTAAAATAAAACGCCTTCTAATAGTTTCATCTTGTCACTTTTTAAATCGGTTCACGGAAATTTGCCATTAAACCGATTAGTTGAATAAAAATTTTGTTTGAAGGGAAAGTTTTTGAAAAATTTAACATTTTTGTCATTCCGTAAGACAAAAAAACGATAAATCCTATAAACGAGACGCATTTATATTGCGTATTCATCATAACAAAAATTAAATTAACTAAACTTTAAGTTTTAAAATTGTTATATATTTTTTTATTGAAAATAAAAATTTATAACAAAATTATGAAATAATGTCCATTTTTCATAATTTTTGACTATTTTTGCAAACTTTTTACACCCGCATTTGCGCTTGAATGATGATTAATGATAAAATTACCTTTATAAAAAGATGATAATAA
>JBEEMZ010000081.1:0-18394 GCA_041192405.1 Bacteroidota bacterium
TTTATACCTCCCGTAAAGTTTAATTAGAACCAGCTCTAGCTACAGCTAAGATTACTTGCAGTGAGCTAAAGCCAGCTCACTGCTTTCATATTTATTAACTAGAAAAAGATTGTCGCAATTCACTAATCCCTAAAGGGAAGAAGTTTTCTTGCGATTAATTATATAACAGGAAAGTCTTATGAAAAATCTGTTGAAATTCCAATAAAAAAAGAAGACTTCCATAAAATCATCATTCGAGATTTTTTAAAAACGAATTTATACGCCGATTTCGAAATAAACCTCAAAGGAAAGAAAGATTTAGTGATTTATGGGGGGACTTCTGCGCAATCACCTATTAACGTGCTTTTCGAGGTGAAGCAACCGAATAGCGGTGAAATGATTGCCGCCACTAAACCCAATAATCATGCCTTGTATCAACTCATTTTTTACTACTTGGACGAGCGTATCCAACATAAAACGTTGGCTATCAAACAATTGATTGCAACTGATATTTATAATTGGTATATTTTTGATGAAAATGTTTTTGATAAGCATTTTTATAACAATGAATCGTTTGTGAAAGCCTATAAAGACTACAAAAGTAATAAGAAAAAGACGAAAGATTTTTTTAATTACGCCGCACAATTGTTAGACGAGTTGCCTGTGGCGTTGGAATGCACTTATTTTAACTTCAATGACTTTAAAACGGTGGGCGAAACCGACTTAATCGCTTTATATAAAATTTTGTCCCCCACCCATTTGTTGAAATTACCGCTTGCCAATGACAGCAATCAATTGGATAAAAATTTTTATGCCGAATTATTGCATATCATCGGCTTAGAAGAGTACAAAGAGGGTAGCAAAAAACTCATTCGCCGTAAAACGCAACCCGATGACTATTCCTTACTCGAAAACACAATCACCAAATTAAAACAGAGTAAGATTAAAAAACATCAAGAGATACTCAAATGGGGCAATACTTGGGACGAACAAATTTATAATATTGCGTTGGAATTATCGCTGACTTGGGTGAATCGGATTTTGTTTTTAAAACTCTTGGAAACCCAATTGATTGCCTATCATCGCGGCAACAGCAGCTATGCATTTCTACATTCGGAGTTGATTTACGATTATCCGCGTTTGAATACCCTCTTTTTTGAAGTGTTGGCGGAGCGACCAAGCAACCGTACGCAGCGCATTAACACGGAATTTGAATACATCCCATATCTCAATTCATCGCTTTTTGATTTGACTTTTTTGGAAGAAGAAGCCTTGCAAATTAGTAATTTAGAGCATCGCAAAGAGATGCCTATTTTCCATCATACGGTCTTAAAAAACGATGATAAATCCCCCAAAACGGGTACTTTATCCACTTTAAATTATTTATTCACTTTTTTAGACGCTTACAATTTTGCTTCGGAAGGCAACAAAACCATTCAAGCCGATAACCGAAACCTCATTAATGCCTCTGTTTTGGGGTTGATATTCGAGAAAATCAATGGTTATAAAGATGGGTCGTTTTTCACTCCTGGATTCATCACCATGTATATGTGTCGGGAAACGATTCGGCGGGCGGTGCTTCAAAAATTTAAAGCGGCGGGTTTTGAAGCGGATACGTTTGAAACGCTCGCGGAGGAAATTGCCATTCGTAAACAAGTCAAACAAGCGAATGCTCTTTTAAATACGCTTAAAATTTGTGACCCTGCGGTCGGTTCGGGACACTTTTTAGTGTCGGCATTGAACGAAATGATGGCGATCAAATTTGAGTTAGGCGTATTGCTGCATCGGGACGGTACCCGCGTCTCGGATGTGCTTGTGCAGGTGAAAAACGATGAATTAAGGATTACGGATGAAGATTCGGGTCAACTATTCCAATATTTCATCAACGAAGCAGGTTTTGCGCCCCACAAACGACAACGGTTGCAAGAAATGCTTTTCCATGAAAAACAAACCATTATTGAAAATTGTCTTTTTGGCGTGGATATCAATCCCAATTCCGTGAAAATCTGTCGGTTGCGGTTGTGGATCGAATTGTTGAAACATGCTTATTATCGTCAATCGGATGATAAAGCATTGAATTTCAAGGAGTTGGAAACGTTGCCCAATATTGACATCAATATCAAGGAAGGCAATAGTTTGATTAGTAAACTCAATATCAATGATGATTACAATCATTTTAACGCTGCGCGAAGACAGCAAATCCGAAATTTAGTGCCTTTGTACAAAGCGCAAGTAGATGCCTATAAATCGGTCAAAGATAAAACCGATAAAACGGTCATTCAAAACAAAATTGCCGACTGTTTAACGGCATTGCATGGGCTTTACAATCCCGATGATAAAGATTATATTGCGTGGAAAACCAAAGAAGCCGAATGGCAGCAAGCATCGCATTCCTTCCTAAAAGACCAAGACACGATTGAAAAACTCAAAACCGAATTGGAGCCGTTAGCAACTAAATACAAAAATAAAATGCAAATCTATCAGAATGCATTTGAATGGCGGTTTGCATTCCCCGAAGTGCTGGATACGGATGGCGCATTTGTTGGTTTTGATGTTATTATTGGGAATCCGCCGTATATATCAAGTCGGGATTGGAAGCAACTTGGAATTGCAGAAAAATTTAAAGGATACTATAACCACATTTATAAAACTGCAACTTATCAAATGGATTTGTACGTGCTTTTCATAGAAAGGAGTTTTTCCATCTCTAAAAGCACATCCATTATTTCATTGATAGTGCCAAATAGTTGGTTATCAAATACTTATAGTGAATCCATTCGGCATTTCATACTAACGAACTCAACCAGTCTAACGATTACGGCGACACCCACCAATACTTTTGAAGGTATTAGCGTAGATACCGTCTTTTTTAATGCCAGTAAAAACGGAATCGCAGTGCCTTCGTTCCAAATCTGCAAATTAGCATTTGGAACATCCACAAGTGAAACGATTGGTGTATTGCCCTTTGAAAATTACTCCGATGGCAAAACGCCCATTTCAATGGCGATTAATGCTTCGTTAACTGCAATTTTGTCTAAAATAAAATCGAACTGCAAAGAATTAGGCGAACTTGCCGATATTACAAGAGGCGTACATCCCTATCGAACAGGTGGATATGGCGTTTCGGCATTTGAGACAGGATGCCAAACCCAAAAAGATGTAGATGAAAGACCTTATAATAGTATTGAATTTGTAAATGGTTATCGTCCCTTTATCTATGGCAAAAACTTAAAAAGATTTGAACGAATTAAGAGTAATGAATATATAAATTACGGAAAATGGCTTGCTGAACCAAGAGAATCTACTTTTTTTGAGGGCGAACGAGTGTATTCAAGAAAGATTTTAGGGCAGCGGCTGATCGTAACTTTTGTACAGGATGATTCTGTTGCAGACCAACAAGTTTACATTACAAAACCCAAACAGGGAATGAATGCTCTTTATTTAACAGGTGTATTAGGCAGTAAATTAATGTCTTTTTATATTAGAAATTATTTTGATGAGGTAAATGATGCTTTTCCACAAATTAAAGTGAAACAACTGAAATCGTTGCCCATAAACGCTCACCAGATAAATACTCATGCTGCCATTTCAAACTTGGTGGAACAAGTCTTATCGAAAAAACAAGCTACGCCCAGCGCGTCAACTGCCGATTTGGAAACGGCGATAGATGCCCTCGTGTATGCGTTATATGAGTTGAGTGCCGCCGACATCGCACTGATAGAAGCCGCCGTGAAATGATGATTGTACTATCCATTACCCACAAAATAAAATTCGGTGCGCAGCACCATAACATCATCGGATATTATCTTATTATCTTAATCTTCTACATTTTCGCCCAAAACCTCTTCAAACAAATCCATCAAAGAGGACGACGGCGCGAGTCCTTTTTGTTTATATTTGAAATAATCCACAAACACCGTTTGCATGGTTTTTGGCGTATGTGGGTCGCTCTCATTTGGAAGGAGTGCTTTATCGGACTTCAAAAGCGGAATAATCGAAACCAAACCATCATGTGCATCATATAATTGTTTTTTAGTTGCCGCACCCAAATAATTATCGGTTTCGAGCGTCAAAAGTACCCAAATATTTTGATTTTGTTCCAACCATTCAAGGGCTTTTTCGATGGTTTGGAACACAACGCGCATCATTTTTCGACCCGATTCTAAAGCGACTTTTCGATGAATTACTTTTTGATTTGGTTCAATATCAATGATTTGTACATATTTTTTTTGATTATCCTCATGGAAACTGTACGCTAACGGACTCCCACTATACACAATCGGACAAGGTGAATTCGACACGGTATGCGCCCGATGCAAATGCCCTAACGCCACATATTGAATGCCTTCTGGAATGTGTTCAGGAAACATTGCTGCCGCGCCGCCGATGTGCAAAATCGGTTTTTCGTCGTCCGATTCCAAAAAAGGAGCTTTATTTGGGTCGGTAAAATAAAGATGCGTCATTAAAATGCAAACACGTTCGGTATCGAAATATTTGTTATATGTTTGTTGCCAATGCGTTTGTAACGCCGTGCGCAGATTGTTATCTGCATCGCCGTCTTGCAAATAGCGGCGCAATCGGTATTCATTCGCATACGGAGTCAACAATAATTGCAATGGATAATCGAATTGTGGCAATTTCAATTCGACAAAACCTTTATCCGAACGGGTGATTTTAAGACCACTTTCGGTTTCAAAAGGTTGAATCACCGTGTCAGGAAAACCTGAAAAGATAATGCCCAAAGTTCGTGCAAATGCATCAGGTACTTCAACGCGTTGTGGCAAATCGTGATTGCCCGCAATGGCAATTACAGGGCGTAAACCATTGTTAGTCAATCGTTTACAAGTGGTATAAAGTAATTCAGTACTTTCTACTGACGGGTTGAAAATATCAAAAAGGTCGCCTGCAATGAGGACGACATCCACCTTTTCGCGGTCTGCAATGCCCACAATTTCGTTTAAGACGGCAACTTGTTCGGCGTGCCGCGATAGGTGATTATCCAACCGTTTTCCCAAATGCCAATCGGCAGTATGTAAGATTTTCATATATTTGATGCTTCCTTCTTTTGAATAAAATGAGTGCATTGTCGCGCAATTCGCCCCGAATTACCTAAATTTACAGGAATTATTTATGAAAATTCGGGTAATTCGGGGCAAGCGCGACCATTTGGGATGCACCTAATAAAATTGTTGCAAAAATAGGCAAATTAATTTACTTGCCCAAATGCGAATGAGTTGATTGTTTACCCAAACAATCAACCCATTCAAAAAAAAATTGAAAAAGCAACAAGCAATAAGAGTTTTTTTTCGCTATTCTGATTGAACTAACTCCAATGATGGAGTACAAGAGTGGTTACTTGTATCTTTGAAAGGAAGTAACTCTTATCTACGGCATTTTTCAATATCTTTTTAATTGATTTACAATCATTTATAACAAAATAGCAAGGCAATAAATCGCAAATCTTTTTGCGTAGTGGAATAAAAATCATTTTTTTATTCCACTACGCAAAAAAAATGGTTTCAAAAATAGGATTTTAAAAAATACAAAACGGTTTGACAAAATGGTTGAAATTTCTCATCCACTTTTTGAGTGTAATAAGCACGAATTTTTTCAACTTCCGCTTCGGTCAAATCCAAAACACTTCCATTTTCGTCAAACAAAAAAGCACAAACTTCTTTACGTTGCCTTTTGAGTAAACTATTGTCTAAATTTAAGACTTTTAAACTGTAAAGCGCATCGTTTTTAAAACGGGTTTCCGTTGCAAAAACACCGCCCCATTTTCGGAGATGAAAACGGTCAATTGCTCATCAAACGACACTTTGAGGTCGTCGAAAAGTCGAAAATTTTGAAGATGGACTTCTTTTAATTTTAATTCTAATCTCATACGCAGCTGTTTTTTTGAATATGAAAAACATTGATTTCGCCTCGAATTACACAAATTTCCACCAATTGTTAATGAAAATTCGTATAATTCGGGGCAAAATACAAGTTTAATTCGCCATTTCGGAGAGAAATTTCAAGCGCATCAATTCAATTTCCTCATATCGAATATCATCATCTTTCAACGCTTTATAAGCAATCTCAATATCATCGGTATCCGCCGTCATAAAATAATCGTGGATTTCTTCTCGCGCATATTCATCCACCGCCTCATTAATGAAATAATCCAAATTAACTTTCGTTCCCGACGTAACAATAGAATTTAATTCTTGAATTAAGTCGTGCATAGATAATTGATTCTGCCGCGCAATCTCCGTCAACGGAATCTTTTTATCAATACTTTGAATAATCGTCACTTTGGTTTTCGACTTATTCGCCACCTGCTTGATGACAAAATCTTGTGGGCGGTCAATTTCATTTTCATCCACATATTTCGCAATCATTTGAATAAACGGTCGTGCATATTTCGCCGCTTTGCCCGCGCTCACCCCTGTAATTTTCGTCATATCTTCCATCGTAATCGGATATTGCGTCGCCATATCCTCCAAAGAAGGGTCTTGAAAAATCACATACGGCGGAATTTTCTTCTGTTTCGCCAACGTTTTGCGCAAATCTCGCAACATTCGGATTAAAATCTCATCTAATGCAACTGTTTTAGCCGCCGCATCTTCTGGATCCATCGAATCATCATTGAAATTGTGGTTTAAGGTAATTTCGATAGGATACGAATTTTCCAAATAATCTTTGCCTTTATCCGTCAATTTCACTACGCCATATTGTTCAATCTCTTTGAATAACAAATTATTCAAAATCGCTTGTTGATACACCGATGTCCAATAGGTATCTGGTTTTTCCTTCCCGAAACCAAATAATTCTAATTTATTATGCCGATAATCCTTCATTTCTTTGGTTTCGCTGCCTAAAACGAAATCCACCAACGTTTTCACACTATATTGTTCATTTAAAACCTCCACAGAGGTTAATGCATCTTCCATCTCCTCTTGAATCGTGATTTTAGCGCGCGGATGACGGCAATTATCACACAATTTGTTACAGCTCTTACTTTCAAACAATTCTCCAAAATAGTGCATCAAAAACACCCGCCGACAAGTGGTCGTTTCGGTGTAAGCGACCATTTCTTCCATGAGTTGCGCCCCCATTTCGCGTTCTGCGACTGGTTTATCGCGCAAAAATTTCTCCAAACGCGCAATATCTTTATGAGAATAAAATGCAATACATCTTCCTTCCAAACCATCTCGACCCGCACGACCTGTTTCTTGATAATAATTTTCAATACTTTTCGGAATATCGAAGTGAATCACAAACCGAACATCTGGCTTATCAATCCCCATTCCAAACGCAATTGTTGCCACAATGACATGAATTTCTTCACTCAAAAAGCCATCTTGCGTATTCGTGCGCGTCTTTGCGTCCAAGCCCGCATGATACGGCGCAGCGATTATACCATTGACTTCCAATACTTTAGCAATATCTTCCGCCGCTTTTCGACTCTGCACATACACGATGCCCGAACGCGCCTGCATTTCTTTCACAATTTGAACAATTTGTTTATTCACCTGTTCAGGCTTGCCTTTCGGACGCACTTCGTAATACAAATTTTCCCGATTGAAGGATGAAACAAAAATCTTTTCATTCTTCATATCCAAATTTTTCACAATATCACTTTGCACTTTCGGGGTCGCCGTCGCGGTCAACGCAATCACAGGAATATCTTTACTAATAATCTCAATCATCGTCCGAATGCGGCGATACTCAGGACGGAAATCATGACCCCACTCCGAAATACAATGCGCCTCATCTACCGCCACGAATGAAAGATCCACATTCTGAAAAAATTCAATATTTTCATCTTTTGTGAGCGTTTCGGGCGCGACATAGAGGAGTTTTGTACGCCCTTCGGTGATGTCTTGACGGACTTTTTTGATTTCAGTACGGGACAGCGACGAATTCAAAAAATGTGCAATATCATCTCCTTGACTGTATCCGCGAATCAAATCCACTTGATTTTTCATCAGCGCAATCAACGGCGATATAATCAACGCCGTGCCCTCCATCATGAGCGCGGGTAATTGGTAACAGAGTGATTTGCCCCCGCCCGTAGGCATGATGACGAACGTATCCCGACCTTCGAGGACGTTCATGATGATTTCCTCTTGGGTTCCTTTGAATTTGTCAAAACCAAAGTATTGGTGCAAGGACTCGTAGAGTTGTTCCTTCGACACGACCATATTCTTAATCATTTACGAGTTTAGTTTGATGATTTTTGGCAAAACTTTACAAAAGTCGAAATTACGATTTTTTTTGATATTAATTAGTTTTTAAAAAAACGTATAAGTTATTTTCTAAACTTAGATTTTGTAGATTTATTAGGTTTTTGAAAAAAATTCATAAAAACCAATAAATCTACAAAATCCAAGTTTAGAAAACGCGTTTAAAAATAGTATATTTATTTGAGTTCTGCACACTTTTTTGCAAAAAAAATTTCTATTATTACGCCCTTTTCAAAAAGGAGTCAAAAGTACGAAAAATAAATGAAAAGTACCCTATTAGAAAATAAAATTTTGCAAATGGGTTTAGAAACGTTGGACATTGAAATCACGACGCTTCAAGCCTTACGCGGGAGTTTGCAACAGCCCGATTTCACGCAAACGGTTCAAGTAATTTTTGAAAAAATGGCGTTGAAAGGTCGCGTTATCGTCACGGGCATCGGAAAAAGCGCGATTATTGCTCAAAAAATGGTGGCTACGTTCAATTCGACGGGGACACCTGCTTTGTTTATGCATGCGGCGGATGCGATTCATGGCGATTTGGGTATGATTCAAACCGATGATGTTGTGATTTGCCTGTCGAAAAGTGGCGATACGCCTGAAATTAAAGTGTTAACGCCGCTTTTGAAACAATATGGCAATATTTTAATTGGCGTGACCGCAAATAAACAATCTGTTTTAGGAAAGCGCGCTGATTTTGTTCTCCACACGCCGATTCACCGAGAGGCTGACCCGAATAATCTCGCCCCAACTGCCAGTACGATTGCGCAAATGGCAATCGGCGATGCATTGGCAATGGCGTTGTTGACGTTGAAAGGTTTTTCAAAAGCGGATTTTGCGCGGGTACATCCTGGCGGCGCGTTGGGGAAACAATTGTATTTGCGGGTTCGGGATTTGATGCTTTTGCATGATGCGCCATCGGTTTTGCGAGAGGCGACTTTACAAAAAGTGATTGTTGAAATGACTTCTAAACGATTGGGCGCGACCGTCGTTTTGAATGAAAATCATTCAGTTGCGGGCATTATTACGGATGGCGATTTGCGGCGAATGCTTTCTAAAACATTGGATTTCAATGGTTTAACAGCAGATAAAATTATGACTCCGAATCCTAAAACGATTGAACCGAATGTTTTAGCCATTCATGCATTAGCGTTGATGCGTGAACAAAGTATTACACAATTAGTTGTTGTGTCGGACGATAAATATCAAGGTATGATCCATTTGCATGATTTGTTGAAGGAAGGATTGATTTAAATTCGGAACAACGAAATTAAAAAATGAAGGACGTAAATAGGCTGTTTCGCACATTTACGTCCTTGATTCCTTCAAATTCTTTTCTTCGAATTCAATTAATATTCGCATCGCCGCGCAATTGTCTAAATTTTTTCCGCGCTTCCACCGCTAAAGTGCTGCCCGAAAAATCAGTAAACAATTTTTCATATAAATCTTTTGCTTTTTTCTTATCATTGAGGCGATTCTCATAAAGTTCCGCTAATTCAAATAAGGCGTTATCAGCGCGAATTTCAGTTGGATATTTATCAATAATCGTCTGATACGCTTTTATAGCCTCCTCATATTGCTTTTTTTTGATATAAATTTTCGCTTTCAGATAATAAATATCATCTTCTAACGCATTACCTGCAAAATCCCGTTGCAAAGTATCCAATTTTGCAAATGCATCTGCAAAACGGTTTTGAAAAACCAACAATTCCGCTTGCGCATAATATTCCAAAGCCGCACCTGTGGAATCCGTTCCCATATTATCCATGATGAAAACATCCATATCAATCGCATCATTGGAAATCAATTTTGAAGTGGAAGCCTTCAAAACGCCAAATTGCGTCTTCGCCCAATCGAAATCGCCCGTGTAATACGACAATTTGGCATTCCGAAACCGCGCTTCATGCCCCATTACATCATCTTTAAACGCTTTATCCACTTGCGAATACAACAAAGTGGATTCCCAATTTTCGCCTTTCATCAAATAAAAATCGCCTAAAGCCAATTTCGCCCGCGCTTGCACCAAGCGGTCAAGTGTCCCATAACCCAATAATTGTTGTAATAAATCAACTGCTTTATCCAAATTGTTTAAATAAAACGCTTCCAACTCCGCCAATTCTTGCACGATAGGCGCGGAATACATGTTGCGCCCCGCATCATTTAAATACGTTTCATATTCTTTTTCAATGGTTTTCAATTCTTCTGTGGTAAAAGTATAGCCATCGGTTAAACGTTTGCGCTTACAGGCGAGCGAATTTTTTTGAGATTCGATATAAAATTGCGAATTTCTGCCTCTTTCCAAAATAATGTAACGATAGCCTTCTAAGGCAGCATCATAATCTTTGTCATTTTCTGCGATTTCAGCTAATTGAAAAACCCGCAAACCATCCTCATCCTGCAAACGGTCTAATGCTTTCAATTGGCGAAACGCACTTTTATAATCCTTTTTTTGCAAAAATAACCAACTCAATAAGTCAGGATAAACCATATTTTTAGGGTCATCTTGCGCTCGTGCGTAGAGCTGCGTTTGCAATTCATCCATTTCTTCGGGCTTCATTGTGCGCTGAAACATTGATTTTACAGCTAATACGTTTTGGGGATTTTCGACCAAACTATTCAAATACATCTCAATCATTTTTGTACTTTCATTTTTACGACTGTACAATTCTGCCAGATTAAATGCATAAATATTCTTATTTTTAAGTAATTGACTTCCTTTTTCATACGTCTTAATTGCCCAATCATACTTGCCCGAAGCATTAAACAATTCCGCCAAATTTAAAATAATATAGCGGTCTAAAGGCAGTTTATCCAATGCTTTTTTATACTGTTCTTCAGCTTTTTCGGGCTTATTTTGCTGCTCATACAGGGATCCGAAAGTGACATATAAACTCACTTTTTGCGGTTCTTTTTTAATTTGACGCATTAAAATTTTTTCGCATTCGTCGAACCGTTCCAAATTCATTAAACATTGCACATAACGGTCAAAAAAATAATCCCCTTGATTTTGTTGATTCAATTTTTCGTACAAAACGACCGCTTTTTCATATTCGCCATTTTGGAAATATTGCTCTGCTAATTTATCCGATTGCGCTTGTAATGCGACGGTTAAAAGCAAAAAGATTGAATTTAAAACTATTTTTTTCATATTTGTGGTCAGAATTATAATTAAAAATGGTTACAATAGAAAAGATTCGGTCGTTTTTTTGACATCTTCCATATCCGAATTATAAGGAAATGATTTTAAATACGTTATCCAATAAGCTAAAATATTAATATTACGCGCTCCATTCTTTTGTAAACTTCTAAATAATTGTTTTAAAAGATTAGAATACGGGTCATTATCTTCACTTTTAGTCGTTTTAGTAATTTTTTGTAATTTTAACCACGCTGCTACAACCTTTTTGATGATTATATCCTTTTGATACGTTGGTGGCGCAATGGTTTGAATCAATGTCGTATCCACATAACATTCTGAAATAATGTGCAAATCCATATTTATAAATAAATTTGATAATTCATAAAGCGGTCAATACCATATTTATACACTTCTAATAATTCATTTTCAGTTAAACCTTTAACAACAGTTTGATGATTTTTATAATCCACAATGAAAATCGCTAAATCGTCCATCGCATTTTGCAACAAATCATTTAAAATAAAAGGGCTATGAGTCGTTATAAAAAATTGATTTGTTGTAGAATGAATCAATTCTTGAGTAATTTCCACAATATAAGGCGGAAAAGTATGTGCTTCAGGTTCTTCCAACAATAAAACTTTATTTTCATTAGAAGCAATTGCCGTTTTGAAAAAAATCACGCGCCGCAATGTGTCTGCAATCGAGTTATAAGGCAATAAAAAGACTTCTTCCTCAACCGTTTTAAGGACTTTTAAAGATTGGCTTGCCTTATCAAATACTATTTTTAACTCATACTCATTGAATAAATTTTGAACATTTTGTTTTAATTCAGGCATTATTTCTAAAACATTCAACAAATTATTTCCAAATGGCGGATACAAATAAGTAGCAGAACCTTTTAAAAATTTTGTATGAGCATCAAAAATATATCTATAAATTGGCTCCTTTTGAATTTCATTTTTGCCATTTTTGATTTCCAATTTTTCATTGATTGCATAGTGATAAGGATGTTGATTCAAATCAATCTTTAAACCCGATGTTTTATCATAGTTTATTTTACAAATATGTGTATCTGCTTGTATTACAATACTTTTTTTAAAATTACCATCAAAAAATAATTCGGTTTCGTGCTCTAATCGCATCAATTGATTGAGTTTTTTAACATTTCCTAATTTCAATTGAGGTATAGTGAAAACAGATAATGCTTCAATAATATTAGATTTGCCAACATTCGGTCGCCCAATAAACAAGTTGATTCGTTTGAAATTAGATAATTCTAAATGCTTGATAGATTTGAAGTTAGATATAATAATTTTTTCAATGTGCATAATTAATTCGTTTTTAAATGATTCAAATATAAACAGACAAAAAAAACATAAAACGCTGTGCCAATTGCAATTTCCACAGGACTTTCTGGTATGAAAGACGTGAAAAGATTCAAGTGTAACATTAAAAATAAGGGTTCTTGATACGCTCGCCGTCGCAAAAGTGGGTAGAAAAACGCACCCAAACATGCCAACACGCCCCAAATCCCTGTACCTACACCTATATATAACCATTGATTGTGCGGTTCTTTGGGCAAGAGATTTGGATATTTTTTAATATAAATTTTTTCGGTTGCTGTCCGTACATCGCCTGCGCCAATGCCTAAAATGGGTGCGGTTTTCCAAAGTTGCCAACCGATACGATTCGCAATCCAGCGTTCGCTGTCGGAATACGCTTGTCCTGTGCCTTGCTGCCGCATTTTCCAATCCCAGAGGGCATAATTAATTTTGTTATTTAAGGTGGGTATCGTTTTGTAAGCCACAAAAGGTATTGAGAGTAAAATTATAAGCAATCCAATTCCAATAATATATTTTTTCTTTTGAAATATGTATTGTAAAATTCTGATAATCAAGCAGATATATAAACAACTTAATCCACTGCGTACCGATAACACATGTAAAGTGACGAATAAAAAGAGGGTTAATCCCAAAATAAGTTGCGTTTCAAACGCTTTTTTCCAAAAAAAGTTGCGTAACCATAGTTCCAACCCGCATAACGTTGCAAAACTCAATTCTATACTAAAACGAATGTGGTCTAATGGAATCGGTACATATTTACCTATTTTAATTCTTTCGTTAATTGCGTCAAAATGGAATGCGTAATTGATTAATACACCGAGACTTATAACGCTCATTAAAATCACAAATCCATAAAATAAGCCATATAATTGCCGTGCGTTAAATGCGGGCAAACTCATAAAGGCAATCGGCAAAATCACAAAAGGCAATCGCAATCGAACGCGTTCTAACCAAAAAACTATATCTTCGCTCCACAATCCTGATATGAAAACTGTTGAAAACCAAACTGTTAGGATGAGAAAGGCGGGATTTATTTTAAATTGTTGAATAATCGTTCCAATATATTGTGGCACAAGCGTTTTAGCTTCTGTCTCGCGTAAGCGAAACAGCGCACTGATGATTAACATCCACATCGCTGTTGAAAGCAAAAATTTGGACGTAATCAAGCCAATGATTAAAATAAAACACGATATGTATGCAAAATCCGTGCGGCGGATTTTTAATAAAACGGCATTGAAATGATTCATAATTAATGATTTTCCTAAAAAAATTATCAAAAATAGTTGTAAAATTTGTATTTTCGCGCCACTTTTGATTTTTTCGCGCATTTCGCCACGAATTACACGAATTTTCACAAATGATTCGTGCAAATTCGTGTAATTTGTGGTAAAAAGGCATCTATAATCTTTAAAAATCCGAAAATGATGGATATATTTGAACAAGTGAATGCCGTAATTGCTGAAATCGAAACGGCTGCGCCGCAGTCCAAAGCGGATGTGGAACAATTTCGGATTCGGTATCTTGGCACTAAAAATATTATCAAACCGCTATTCGCCGAAATCGGTAAAGTGCCTGTGGAACGCAAAAAGGCGTTTGGTCAATTGGTGAATGCGGCAAAAATCGCAGCAGAAACGAAATTTGCCGTTTTCCAAGCCGCCGCCGAAGCCGAATCAGATGTGGATACGACGCAGATTGACCTTACTGCGCCTGCGATTGCGTTGCCTGTTGGCAGTAGGCATCCTGTGAGCATTGTGATGAATCGAATTGTGGATATTTTTCGGCGCATCGGTTACACGGTCGCGGAAGAACGCGAAATTGAGGACGATTGGCACAACTTTACTGCGATGAACACGCCGCCTGACCATCCTGCGCGAGATATGCAAGATACTTTTTATTTGAAAAATTCAATTGAAATGTTGTTGCGCACGCATACGAGTAGCGTACAAGCGCGAGTCATGACGCGGCAAAAACCGCCGATTCGCATTATTGCGCCTGGTCGTGTGTATCGGAATGAGACGATTTCGGCGCGTTCACATTGCCAATTTCATCAAGTCGAAGGACTTTATATTGATGAAAATGTGTCTTTTGCGGATTTGAAACAAACTTTATTGTATTTTGCGAAGGAAATGTACGGTGCGACGAAGATTCGATTGCGTCCGTCGTTTTTCCCGTTCACGGAGCCGAGCGCGGAAATGGATGTTTATTGGGGATTGAAAAATGAGATTGATCATCGGATTACGAAGGGGACAGGTTGGTTAGAAATCTTGGGTTGCGGGATGGTAGATCCGCAAGTATTAGAAAATTGTGGCATTGATAGTCAGCAATATAGTGGTTTTGCGTTTGGGATGGGCATTGAACGGCAAGCAATGTTGCAATATGGCATTTCAGATATTCGATTATTGTTTGAGAATGATACTCGATTTTTAAAACAATTTGCGTCAGCATTATAATGATGAATGATGAATGATGAATTTGCAGATTCATCATTCATCATTCATCATTCATCATTAAGGTCAAATGGAAAAAGCGTATTATACAGAATATTATCGTTTAGAGCGTGAACATTGGTGGTTTCGAGCGCGTAATGAAATGATTATCAATCATTTACGCCAAATTATGCCACAAAATCGCGCTCTAAAAATTCTTAATATCGGAGCAGCAACAGGGCGTTCTTCCGAAATGCTTTCCACACTCGGAAAAGTCGAATCATTGGAATATGACACTGATTGTTGCGAATTTGCGCGGCGCGAATTGAAAATGGAAGTTGTACAAGGTTCGATTTTGGAATTGCCCTATCCAAACGAAATGTTTGATATAGTATGCGCTTTCGACGTGATTGAACATGTTGCCGATGATAAAACATCCGTTGCAGAAATGCGCCGCGTGTGTAAAACGGGCGGTATTATGTGCGTAACCGTTCCTGCATTTATGTTTTTATGGTCTGAACATGATGTCGTAAATCATCACTTTCGGCGTTACACAGGAACGCAAATCATTGATTTATTTCAAAATACAAATCAGAAAATATATCATACCTATTTCAATACAGGTTTGTTTTTTCCCATTGCAGGATTTCGATTATTATCAAGATTGTTGCCCAAACGAAAAACGGTAGGAGAGGAGACAACCTCTGATTTTGGCGTATTGAAAAATGGTTTTATCAACAAATTGTTATATCGCGTTTTCAAATCGGAAAATTATTTTTTGCAAAAACAATGGCATTTACCTGTTGGCGTTTCGATATTATCGTCATGGCGTAAGCCGGATTAGAAATGATAATTATGAATGAATCAATTGATAATCAATGAAAAATAGATTAAAATGGTTGTTAATAATAATCATTTCTATTTTAACAATTGTAACGATTCTCACAGGCTACTTGTTTATAGAAGTGCTGAAAATGCCTTATGACGATTCGGGTACGTACATTGATGAATTTGATATAGTTCATCATGACCAATCTATAATCGGTTATGGAACCGTATTTTGTTTGTTATTTATATTAACTGCTGCTATTATATTTTGTTTTAGAAACATTTTATATCAACCCAAACTTAAAGAATTGGATGAATAGGATGGCTATCTTTAAGCAGAATTAAGATTTGTACTATTTTTAAAGAATTGAAAATCAATGATTTAAAATCTTACAAACCTTAATTCAACTAAATATCCATGTAATGACTTAGGCTAACACTACTGTATCACAATGCGTCCTGTTCCTAAAATTTGTCCCTGTTGCGTTACACGGAAAAAGTAAAAGCCTGAATTCAAAGCGTCTCGCTCGAATTCATAGCGATTTCCATCAAATTTGCCTTGCCGTAGAAGCCTTCCTGTCGCATCCAATAATTGAAACGTTCGATTTGAAGCATCGCCATCGCCTTCTAAAATTTCCAAAATAGCCCGATCTATCGTCGGATTCGGATAACTGATAATCCGCATCCGCAATTTTGAGGCTTCGTCCGAAACACTTGATACAATAAATGCTTTCCCAATCGTCAACTGCGTCCGATTCGTGATTACAGGCGCATTGAAATCGAAGAAAATCGCTGCCTTATTATAAATCGTCGAACCAATGGCAAGATTCGGTTTTTGCTTGATGTGGAATTTGATAAAACCATGCGATTGCGGCTCATTGTGGAAAGAATCCACTAATAATATTCTTGGAAACGTAAATTGCAAAATATTATTTTTCAAGACCGCCCACTCGTACCGATGACTGGATGCCAAAGGTTGAATCGAAAGCGCATCTAACAGGCTTGATAACGTGTCTTTCACAATGACCGTAAAAGCCGTATCGGTTCCTGTATTTTGAAAACGAATCATATATTCAATATCTTGATTCGCCTCAATGAGTTGATTCGCTCCAAAACCTTTTGGATAACTGGTTTTGTCATTTGGGTCATAGGAACCCGTCAAGGTCATACAAAATGTTTTTTGAACAGGATTCCGCGTATCTAACGGCAATTGATTTAAAAAATGAGTCGAAATGGGTGTGATTCCATTCGCCCGACAGCCTTCGATTACGGCAGTCGGCGCATTTTGGTAAGGATGATTCGGCTCTTGTTCCACTGAAACGCGCCATGTATGCCCATTTGCAGGAAAACGAATCGTTTGTTGGGTATTCGCAGCGAGTTGGATCATCGTGTTGCCAACAAGCGTCGAATTATCCAACACCGTCCGACGTACTGAACTTGAATTGCCTCGCCCCCAATTCGAAATCGTGAATCGAACGGAATCGCGTTCACAAGCTCCAGCTACCTGCAAATTCGCGCCCGACCAATTCGGGTTTGCGCCACAAATTGTGTCAGGATAAATCCGAACCTCCGTACATAACGATTGCCCTAATTGAGTTGAATCGCCACATGCCGATACCGTTGTAATGGTAAAATAGTTGCAATCATTCTCCCGAATCGTGTCAATATTGAAACGCAACGTGCGCCCCACTCGACTCGAAATCGGAATACTGGAACTCGAATAGGTTAATAACGAGTCTAATTTCACTTCTACATACGCATTCTGAGCAGCCACCGTCCCATTATTGCAATAGCGAACCGTGTATTCATTCGGAAAGCAACGCCGCAATATAGGTGTCGAAATATCTACCTTTAAGTTTGGACAATTCGTTAAACAATTGATTATCAATGGAATCGTATCGGCTCTATCGAAAGTGGGTTGGCTCGAAGTGCGCATTGTAGAAGACCAATCACTGGTCGGCGGATAGGCTTGTATGGTGTAAGTGCCTGTATCCACCACCATTTCATAAGAATTCATTGAATCCGTGCGCGTATGAAAAAAGAGACCATTTGCTCGCGTCGCGCTGACCGACCAATTGGCAAAACGATTACTACAATTGCTGCTCAACTGCCCACGAATCACATTGCGATAGGCGCGCCCATTGGTATCGGTCACCATCATAAATGCTTTATTATTCTCTAAACGATTGTAAAAAAAAAGAGATGTATCCGATGCTTCTCCCAGATTGAAGAAATTATAGCTGAAGGTATTCGCTAAACTCAGTATTTTTCGACTCACAGGAATCCCATTGAGATCCAATCGAACCAAATGATCGCGTCGCGCTACTCCAGTGTCTTGCGTATAATACAACCAATAACCACCTAAACGACGTTTTACGAGTTGAGCTGACCAAACGCCTTTGGCAGGAATTGCCGAAGTCCCAATTGGATTGCCTTGTATATCCAATTGAT
>JBEEMZ010000082.1:0-18344 GCA_041192405.1 Bacteroidota bacterium
ATATTTAAATGATAATGAATTAGAGCGCAATTTTTTATTTGCTCATCATAATTTTAAATTTGCGTATCAAGATCAAAGTCTTCATAGTATTTTGCAGCCCGGTGAAGGACTTAGTGCCGTGAGTTTTATCAAACGACGCTACTTAGATTTAAATTTAAAACAATCGGAAAAAAAAGACTTTGAATCTACTGCTGAAATTGCTTTACTTAAGGTCATTCAATTGCTTAAAAACAAAAAACAAGATATAAGCGGTTTTGAGAAAAATTGGCAATTACTCTTTAAAGATAATTTGACAGAAGATTATTTCAAAAAACAAGATTTAAATACAAATGACCTTGAATTCTATCGAAAAAGATTAGAAGGGTTTGAAAAATTAGCCAAAAATAATAGACCCGAAATCAAATTTTCTAAATATTACGCAATACTCGCTTTTGATGGAGATAGTATGGGGCAATGGTTGTCAAAAGCAAGTAGTGAGCAAGAGCATCGAGATTTGTCAAAACTTTTAATTGTTTTTGCGAAAAGTGCAAAAGAGTATTTAAATGCAGGGCATGGACGCACTATTTATGCGGGTGGCGATGATTTTCTGGGTTTGATCCATTTGGAATCGCTGTTAGATGTATTGATATGGATGCGAGACGCATTTAAATCAACGGTTGCAGATAAAGTGCCTTTTAAAAATGAGAATAAAGTATTTACGATTTCTGCGGGTGTGTGTATTGCGCATTATAAAGAGCCACTTCGTATTGTTTTAAATCGGGCGAAAGCGATGGAACATAAAGCGAAAGAGTGGCGTGGTAGCAAAAATGCTTTTGGTATCGCTGTCATTAAAGGTTCTGGAGAAGACCATGAAACGCTTTGGGGATTTGAAGATCAAACCCTTGAAAAGATTCGATGTGTGATTCATGCAATGCAAAAAGGGGATGTATCTAATACCTTTTTAAAAAGTTTTCAACGAGAATTTGCACCTGTATTACCTGATGCAGGAACTCTAACCGTTGATTTTCGGAAATTAATTAAAAAAGAATTAGAACGTTTAGTGTATCGCAGTTGCGTAACAGGAAATGCTGAACAAAAAAGAACAAATGCGAATCAATTAAGTGAAATTTTGATTGAAAAATTGTTGCCTATGAATTATAATATTAAAAATTTTTTCGCGCTTTTGAATATCATAGATTTCCTTCATCGAACGCTCAATCCACTTGAGTCTGAAAAAATGTAAAATATGAATCAACATAATTTGTTATTAACGGCTGCTGATACGCTTTTTTTTCGAGATGGTCGTCCTTTTACAATGGGTGAAGATTTATCTGCTGAAATGATGCCTTTTCCTCCTGCTCCAAGTGTCTTATTTGGGGCGGTTTGCTCTGCTTTTTTGTCGCAAAATCCAACTATTTTGAATTCATTACAATTTAAAAATATTTGGTTGAAAGATAGTGGTAATGCAATGCTGCTACCATTACCAAAAGATTTGGTCGTACCCAAAAACGCAGATAAACAAGCTTATAAAGCGGAATTATTACAATTGGAACCTAAACCTACTTTTTCAAGTATGGATGATGCTGATTCTCATTTTTTAGTCAGAGCCAAAGGCAAAAATGAAAAAGTCGAAGAAGGCTCTTTTTTGATAACTGCTTTTGGATTAAAGAATTATCTGACAGAACCGCGCCAAAAAACACCTTTTAGTTGTCTGGATTTATCGAATTATTTAACCAAAGAGACCAAATTAGGGATTGGACGCAATAATGATACGCGGATTTCAACAGATGGCTTACTTTATAGAACAGGGTTGCAACGCCCAGAAGTTTGGTCTGGAAAAACGCTTTCGATTGCGATTCAAGTAGCTGGATTGCCCGAAACGGTTGCTGCAACAGCGATTCAATTGGGCGGCGAAAAAAAAATAGGCTGGTTGTCTATTAATCAACACTCACTTGATATTAAATTACCTTATTTAACAAGTTGTCAATTCAAGATTTATTTAAGTACGCCCGCTTTATTCAAGGAAGGTTGGTATCCTAAAACTTTTTTTCAAAATTTAGGATTAAAACTTTTGACCGTAGTAATGGATAAACCATTGAATATTGGTGGTTGGGATGTCGCAAATGGACAACCTAAACCGATGTTGAAAGCCGTTCCTGCGGGAACGGTCTATTACGTCGAAGCGACTACTATCGAAATGGCGCGAGATGCAGCAAAAAAAATTCATGGAGAAGCTATTTCTGATTACGAATATCGGTATAAATCGGTCGTTTTAGACAGTAGAAAACAAGGTTTTGGAATCGCTTTTATTGGTAATATTTAAAAAAATATATGAAACTAATTACAACGGTTGGAACATCCATTTTTAGTAATTCGGATGTTCCATATAATGATTATAAGATTTCATTTACGGAATCGGATTGGAACGAGATAAAAAAGGAGCCCATTATTGAAACGGTTACAGGTTGGGCACTTAGAGAAGGCGCAAATGCTTCTGCTGAAATTGCATCTATTGTTAAAATTCAAAAGGATCTTAAACAACCTATTGAAATACACTTAATCTGCACAGAAACGATACCTTCTCGGTTGGCTGCGGAGTGCATTCAAGGTTTTTTTGAAAAAGATGATACTATTAAAATTGTATCTATACAAGTCATTAAGGATCTGCAAGTTACAGATAAAAAGACTTTTGAAAGAGGATTAGCAAACTTGTTTCAAACCATTACAACGATTGCTAAAGGCGATTGGAAAGGGATTGCTTTTAATATAACGGGTGGTTACAAAGCGGTGATTCCGCATTTGACGGTTTTGGGACAAATCTATCGTTGCTCCATTTATTATGTTTTTGATGAAGGCGGCGATAATCCAAGTTATGAATTGCTAAAAATGCCTGTTTTGCCGATTCATTTTGATTGGGTAGAAGTAGAACCTTTGATTGACTATTTAAAAGATGGGTTCAAAAAGGACGAAAATATAAAGAAATTACTGTTTTTATTTGAAAAAAAATACATCAAAGAAAAACAAAATAGTTATGAAATTAATAAAACAAAAGAAGGAAATAGTCAAAAAGAAATCGAGATAAATACGGGTGAACTTTCAGTTTATAATACTATTTATCAAAGGCTTTTGATTAATAATTTGATAACCAATGAATTAGATATTACGCCTTTGGGTAACTGGATTCAACAAAATAAAGATGCACGCCCTGCTGGTAAAACTTTTTTAGGGGACACAATGGAACTTTTTGTTGAATCCTATTTTAATCAACCTAAAAAACATCCTTTAATAAAGGATTATATGACCCAGAAAAAATATGATGTAAAAGGAAAATTTAAGATTGATTTGCAGTCAAAATCAATTACTTTAGGAAGTGGAGCAATTCAGATAGGTGATATAGACATATTTTTAAAAAACACGATAACTCAGAATGATGTATTATGTGAATTAAAATCATTATCTACATTAAGTGATTACAAAAAAGAAATCAACACAAAAGATGATTATTTTTTTCAACTTAAAGCCAGATCTTTAAAATATTTACAGGATCATCCAACTGTTTCAAAAGTTGAAATTTTATTATTGATTTACGAGTTTCAAATTAAAAATGCGGGTAAAAAAATTCAAGAAAAAATTGAAATGTATGATAATACAAAAAATGTTTTGGAACATTTGAAAACAATTGAACAAGACAACGATTTAAAAGAAAAAGTAATTTTTAACATTTATGGATTGCAAAAAATACAATCTTTTGATCAATATGGGGCAAAAAGAAGCCTTTATGAGATGAAAGATGATGCTAATATTTTTTCTAAAATAACAATATAGTATTCAAAATAAAATATTTATTCATAAAAAAATTGAATAAAAAATATGTTTCAAAAATCTAAACCTTTATTTCTTATTTGTGAAACGCCGCTTCATGCGGGTAGTGGTGATTCACTTGGTATTGTAGATTTGCCGATTCAGCGTGAAAGGCATACTTCATTTCCTAAAATTGAAGCGTCATCGCTGAAAGGCGCGTTACGAGAAGCCTTTGAAGAGCAAATTCTTAAAGATTTAAAGGATGACAAATCTAATAAATTAGCTGTTGGACAAGCATTAAAAGAATTAAATCAAGTTTTTGGATTCGACGATGGTAAAATGTCTATTTTTAAAAGCGAAGATTTGAAAAATTTGTTTAAAGAAGGCAATGAATTTAAAACAGATTTTGCGGGTGCTATCGGTTTTACAGATGCGCGATTATTGCTCTTTCCAGTCAAAAGTATGAAAGGTGTTTTTGCATGGATAACATGTCCGCGTGTGTTGAAACAATTTGCAAAAGATATGAATTTAGCGTATCAGACGGATCATCAATCTTTTACAATGGATGCAATCCCAAACAATCCTGCAACGAATCAATGCTATTTGTTGAATAATAACAGCGATTTGAAAATGGGTAAAGATAAAAACCATCTTGTTTTAGAAGAATATGCTTTTTCTACTATACATAAGCCATTAAGTGTTAAAATCAAAGATAAACAGGAGTTGCTTTTGCAAGAATGGATTGCTCAAACGCTTTTTAATGCGGGTGATTATTGGTATGACAAAGCCATAAAAGATATCGTTATTTTAAGTGATGATGATTTTAAAGATTTTGTCAATTTAAGCACTGAAGTTATTACTCGCACTAAAATTGATAATGATACAGGTACTGTAGCAACAGGTGCCTTATTTACAGAAGAATATTTGCCTTCTGAAAGTATTTTATATGCTTTAATTTTGGCAAGCCCTGAATTTTCGGACAAAGATCCTAAAAAAACGGCTGAAAATGTGATGTCTTTTTTCCAAAACAATACACCACCTATTTTTCAACTTGGCGGGAATGCAACGCTTGGAAAAGGGGTATTGAGAACGTATCCTAATTCACAAACGGTTAAAAATCAATAGAATATGCCTGAGACCCATATTAAAGGAATTGAGCAGGGACGTGCCAAAACAGCTTACACGTTCGCAGAAGATGGCTCTAAAATGGATAAAACAAAACGGAAAGAATATAAATCTTATGTTAAAAAATTGCCAATGCTCATCAAGACAAATGGGCTTGGGGCAGCATTAGCTTTTGCTTTTTCCAAAGGTAGCCAAAATGGTATTCCACAAGATAACAAAGCATGGGGCAAATTGTATAAACAATTGGAAGGATGGATGCAAGCAGATCCAAAACGCCTGATTGAATTTGAACCGAATTGCTTTGTGTCAACCTTGATGGAAACGGATAGTGCGACGTATCGAGCTGTAACCGTAGAAATTTTAGCCTTACTTAATTGGATGCGTCGTTTTGTGGACGCGCTCATTGAAGGCGAGTCAACAGAATAAAACAATCATCATGGAAAATGGAAAACTCAAGATAAAATCCAATGGCAAAGTCGAACTTAAGGTCAATGGTAAAGAACAGGCTAATATAAAAATGTTCGATTTTGGAAAATGGCTGTCCAATCCAAATACGTACGATTGTCAAGTCGAGATGGTAGACGGAAAACCTGTGAACATTGTCGTAAATGGGCAAATCGTGCCTAAAAATGAACAAATCATTCAACAACGAGAAGAAGATCGTAAATTACGGGAAGCAGAAGTCGCCAAGCAAAAAGAAATAGAGCGATTGGCACAAGATGAAGCGCGTAAAGCGCACGCCGCTAAACAAAATCCGCAACAACCATCCTTTTCAAAAGCGATGGATAGTTATGATTTGAACAAAGCGTGTGTGCCAAAAGACACTCGACGATATGGCGATGCTACGGATATTGACAATTTTGCACTTAAATTTTACCAATTTGCTCAATTTGAGGTGAATGATAAGGATGTTTCAAAATCAAAATTTCAGTTTTTCAAAACGGATAGAGGCAAAATCGTTTATAACATTGCTCCTAATTTTGGAAACATAGATTTTAAAAACCTCTCAGAGCGTGCATTCAATCATGCAAAACTGCTTTTAAATGAGCAAGTTGAAATGGCTCTTTTCAAACCAGATTGGCGTTTAGTGATAGGGCTTGGAAGTGCGTCTGTTTACGAGACAGGTATGACCTTGCATCATGTTTACGGGTTCCCGTATATACCTTCGAGTAGCATCAAAGGGATTATACGTCATTTTGTCATATCTGAATGTTATGAAAATAATGAAGGTAAAGCGATTGAAAATGAATTATTTTGTCAAATCTTTGGTTGTCCTGCAAATGTAGTTGTGAAAAAAGATAGTAAAGATAAATCTTATAAATCCTTTTACGGAGAGGCGCGAGCAGGAAAATTGATTTTTTTTGATGCTTTACCAACCCAAATACCTAAATTAAAACCAGATATTATGAATGTGCATTATCCCGATTGGTATGGGAATAAAAAAGATGCTTATGGAAATACAATACCACCAACAGACACACAAAGCCCCAATCCGATTTTGTTTTTGACAGTCGAAGATACGCCGTTTCAATTTTTATTTGGTTCAAAGAAAATAGTGGATATTCAAACTAAACAACTTTGGAAAGATAAAACGCTTGCAGAATGGCTTAGAGCAGCATTAACCGAACACGGCATCGGCGCAAAAACCGCTGTTGGTTACGGCTACATGAAATCGTAGATTTCGGTTTCCTACGGAATGACAAAAAGCCTTGTCATTCCGTAGGAAACCGAAGTCCAACTTCAAAAATCGTCAAATTATAATATTTTAAAAAAAAAATTTATAAATGCTGAAACGGAGCTAAATATTTGATAATGAATAAATTGCAAGTTTGCAAAAAAAATATGTTATAATCGTTCAAAGATTTTTTTCAAAAAAATTATTTGGATAACAAACAAACTGCTACATTTGTGAAGTCGTTCCATTATTTCAAGGATTGAAAAACATCGTTCCATTCTACAAGGATTGAAAAAAAGCGTCTATTTAAAGAAAATGCGTGCGGGCAAACGGCGGGGTATGAGCGTCACAAAATTTTCTTGCGCAAAATTGAAAAATTTTCGTTCATCAAAAAGTAGTTCCATTATCACAAGGATTTGAATATTGTTTTTGAAAATATTTCGTTCATAAAAATTGTTACGGTGAAAAATGAGTGAGAGAGATTCCAAACGCTTTGACAGCGTCTTTTCAAAGAAAATGCGTGCGGGCAAACGGAGAACCTATTTTTTCGACGTTCGCAGAACGAAAGGAGAGGATTATTACCTGACTTTAACGGAGAGTACCAAAAATTTCAACGGCGGCTACGAGCGCCACAAAATTTTTTTGTACAAAGAGGATTTCAATCGTTTTATTCAATCGTTGGAAGAGACCATCCAGCACATCAAAACCGAACTGATGCCTCAGTACGATTATGATGAGTTTGCGCGTCGCCAAGAGGAGTTTGAAGCGAGGAACCATGCCGAAGACGACCGCGAGCGTCCGACTGTAGCCACTCCTGATGTGAATGCCAATATCGAGACGGTTTTGCCCGTCGCTGCCCATGTAAAAGTATCTAAATCTTTGGAAGAGGAGGATGATATGAGCTGGTAATAAGGTTTTTTTAACCAAAAAAATGTTATTTCATAGTTGTCTTGCAAAGCGAAGTCCCCAACGGATTTCGCTTTTTTTAGTTAGTTGGATAGTTAGTGAGTTGATTATCAACTCACTAACTACCCAACCAACCAACTAACTAACTAACTTATTTTTGAGCAATCGCTTTCAAATCCATGCCGCATTTGCCACATTTACCAGCTTTGGCACTTGGCTTTTCGCATTTCATGGGGCATTCATACATTGTTGCGGCTGTTTTAGGTGCGTCAGTCGCTGCTTTTGGAGCCTCTGTTGTTGCTTTCGGCGCGTCTGCTTTCGGAACGGCAACGTTTTCTATCGGTAATGCCGTCGTATTTGTAGGTGTTCCCTCAACTTTTTTAATTTCGATTGCCTTCGTATCAACAGGCTTGCCCGTTGTTTTCGGTGCTTCTTCGCATGAAGTCATGAACACTGTTGCAAAAAATAACAATTTGAATAATTTCATCTTAATTTTAATGGATTTAATTGATAATGAAAACCCACAAACGAAAAAAAGACCTTAAATGATATATCTGTCTCAAAAAGATTTTTGATTAGATTTTGGATTTCGGTTTCCTACGGCATGACAAGGTTTTGTTGTCATGCCGTAGGAAACCGAAATTAAAAAAGGGATGTTTTATGACTTGGCACCGCTACTTTGAGGTGTTTATAAGCCTTTTCAGTTGCTTCTCGACCTCTCGGCGTTCGTTGCAGATAGCCTTCCATAATCAAAAACGGTTCATGTACTTCTTCAATCGTTCCTGATTCTTCGCCGACAGCCGTTCCAATCGTCGTCAAACCAACGGGTCCGCCTTTAAATTTGTGAATAATTGCTGATAAAATGCGATTATCCATCTCATCCAAGCCACTTTCGTCCACATTGAGCGCATTCAACGCATATTGCGAAATGGCTAAATCAATTTTACCATTGCCTTTCATCTGCGCAAAATCCCGCGTGCGTCGCAACAGCGCATTCGCAATACGCGGAGTCCCACGACTTCGACGGGCAATTTCGGTCGCGCCCAAATCGTCAATTTCGACTTTCAAAATCGCCGAAGACCTTTTAATAATGCCTTTTAACGTTTCGACATCGTAATAATCCATGTGGCAAGTGATGCCAAAACGCGCTCGCATCGGCGCGGTCAGCAAACCCATCCGCGTTGTCGCGCCCACGAGCGTAAACGGATTCAACGCAATTTGAATACTTCGCGCATTCGGACCCGAATCAATTAAGATGTCAATTTTATAATCCTCCATCGCCGAATACAAATATTCTTCGACAACGGTGTTCAAACGATGGATTTCGTCAATAAACAAGACATCTCCGCTATCCAAATTGGTCAAAAGCCCTGCTAAATCACCCGGTTTATCCAAAACGGGACCCGAAGTCATTTTCATCGTCGCGCCCAATTCGTTAGCGACGATATGCGAAAGGGTTGTTTTGCCCAAACCAGGCGGTCCGTGCAACAAAACATGGTCTAATGCTTCACCCCGTTTTTTGGCTGCGCCGATGAAGACTTTCAAATTATCCACAATTTTGGGTTGTCCGCTAAAATCACTTAACTCTTTGGGTCGCAAAGCGCGTTCAACCTGTTTATCTTCTGGATTCTGCTCTTTTTTGGCAGGATCTGTATTCGGATTTTTTTTCATAAGCGTTGGATTTCTTGAAACACAGATGTAAATAGAACACATAGCATTTTTGAAACACATAGGAAGATAGAATACATAGAGCATTGAAAATCAAAAAACTATGTTTCCTCGGTTCCTATGTGTTTCAAAAAAACTATGTTTCCTCAGCTCCTATGTGTTTCAAAAGGCATCTTTTTGTGCAAATTTATAACAAAACAGGTTATAAACCATTAAGATTGTAAACATATTTTTTTGAAATATTTGAAAACAAATAATCCTAAAAAAGACGCAATCAACCCGATAAAAACGCTACATTTGCGGCATAAAAATCACCCATCATGATATTGACATACAGTTTGACACTACCGATTAAAGACCCAGTGCTACAATTTGCACTTTTATTATTCATCATATTGCTCGCGCCGATGCTCTTGCGCATCATTCGCGTCCCGAGTATCGTCGGATTAATCCTTGCGGGCATCGCGGTCGGGACGCACGGTTTCGGCTTATTAGAAATAGATGCGGCGGTCAAAATGTTTGCTTCGATAGGCTTATTATACATCATGTTTTTGGCGGGATTAGAAATAGATTTTCGAGATTTCAAGCGTAACTCATTGAAATCAGCCGTTTTCGGTTTTTTAACTTTTTCCATACCCTTGTCCGTCGGCACGATAACGACGTTTTATTATTTAGGATTTCAATTTCAATCGTCGTTATTGCTCGCCAGCATGTACGCAACACATACGTTAATTTCATATCCAATCGTAAGTCGTTTGGGCGTAACCAAAAACGAAGCCGTCACCATAACCGTCGGCGGAACGATTATAACCGATACGGCTGCATTATTATTGTTATCACTCATAACCGCAAGTGCCAAAGGTAATTTGAATGCTCAATTTCTATTTGAAATGGCGGCATCATTGATATTTTTCTCAACGGTTGTTTTATGGGTTTTTCCGAAAATTGCCCGTTGGTTTTTCCAAAACATTGAAAGTGAAGGCGTTTCGCAATACATTTTTACGTTAACGGTTGTTTTTGCTTCTGCGAGTTTGGCGGAATTGGCGCATATTGAACCAATTATTGGAGCCTTTTTAGCAGGTTTGGCTTTAAATCGGCTTGTTCCACATGCTTCTCCCTTGATGAATCGAATCCAATTTGTTGGAAATGCTTTATTCATTCCATTTTTTTTGATACGAGTTGGGATGATTGTGGATTTGAGGATTTTATTTGGAACGCCTGCTGCATTAAAGGTTGCTGCAACGATTTTAGTTGTTGCATACACTACAAAATGGTTGGCAGCTTATTTTACCCAAAAAATATTTGGATATTCTACGACTGAGCGAAATATTATTTTTGGTTTAGGTAGTTCACATGCGGCAGCAACATTAGCAATTATTCTAATTGGTTTTGAACTAAAACTCTTTGACGAAAGCGTGATGAACGGTACGATTTTAATGATTTTAGTAACCTGTGTTGCCTCAACGTTTATCGTGGAACGCGCTGCTAAAAAATTGGCTGTCAATGAGTTACAAAATATTTCAAAAGATCAAGAGCATTTGGAACGAATCTTAGTGCCGTTAGCGAATCCTGCTACTTTTGAACAATTATTGGATTTGGCAATTTTGATTAAAAATCCGCATTCGCACGAGCCGATTTATCCACTCAGTGTAGTGAATGACGATTCAGAAGCCAAGAAAAATATCCTGCTTAACAATAAATTGTTTGAAAAGGCAATCCAACATGCCGCAGCTACGGAGACGAGTATTGAGGTGATTCAACGGGTAGATTTGAATATTTCGGGCGGTATTTTGCGAGCGATTAAGGATTTGGCGATTAGCGATGTGGTGATGGGTTGGAATGGAAAAGCATCTGCAACTGATTTCTTTTTTGGTTCGATTATGACGCAATTGCTTCAAAATACACATAATAACATATTGGTTTCCAAAGTATTAAAACCGATTAATACATTATCAAAAATTGTTATTATTTTGCCTCAAAACGCCGCTTTGGAAAGTGGGTTTAACCATTATTTGAACATTATTAAAAGATTAAGTAGTCAATTAGGTCAAAACTTAAGTTTTTACGTTGCGGAGAGCGACCTTGATTTTTTCAAAAATTTGTTTAAAAATCAGCGACCAATATTGGATGCAGAGGTTCAAGCATTCAATGATTGGGAGGTATTTGAACGGGCGGAAACGTTTGTTTCAAATGATGATTTATTGTTAATCGTTAGTGCGCGGGAACAGACGGTTTCTTATCAAAGAGGGATGGAACGGTTATTACGAATTTTGTCGCATTATTTCACAGATAAAAATTTTGTAATTATTTACCCAGAGCAAACGATTTGATAATCAATTCATTAAAATAAACTTATCGTAAATTTTGTATATTAAGCTATGATTCATTCTAGTCAAAAAGAGGTTTTTTATTACAAACTTTGGTTTGGGGCAACCATGGTTTTGGGATTAATAATGATAGTATTGGTACCACCATTTCATTCGCCCGATGAATTTAATCATTTTTATAAAGCCTATCATATTGCGGACGGACATTATATCTCTGATTTTGATAGCACAAAAAGCGAATTAGGTGGATATATTCCTCGTAGTTTGATTACAGTCAGTAAACCATTTAGCGAAATTGCACAGTTTCAGGAACGTAAAATGTCGCTGGATACGATCTTCCAATATTTGAGATACCCTTTAATGTCAAAGGATAAAATATTTGTAAGGTTTCCTAACACAGCGCGTTATGCGCCAACGGCTTATGCACCACAAGTGTTAGCCATTTTTATTTTAAAAAAATGGGATGTTCCCCCTTTATGGATGACCTATATGGGTCGTTTTTTCACTTTTATGGGCTGGCTTTGGCTTATTTCACTATCTATTCGCTGGACACCAGTAGCGTATCGTCCGATTTTGATGGTTATCACCCTACTACCAGAATCTCTGGCTATTAATACTACTTTAAATGCAGATGTAGTAACCAATGGATTCCTATTTTTACAAATTGGGCTTTTTTTGCAATTAAAAACGGATTACAAAAACCTTAATTTAACACAAATCCGCCAAAAACTTTTGTTATTTTCTTTTTTGGTTTTGTTGTCAACTTGGCATAAAGTTGTTTATTTTCCGATGCTATTTCTTTTATTGTTGCTGGACAAATCTATATTTGATAACAATTTGACTAAAAAATGTATTTTTGTAGGTTTAAACTTAGCATTAAACCTTCTTTTGATAAAAGTTTGGTCATCTCATTTACATCAACTGATTTATCCTTTTGCTGATTTGACGCAAAACACCTATCGTGAAATGAGACCAGGATATAATATAAATCCTGATTTACAAGTACAATATATTCTACACCATCCGATTGAATTTTTAGAAAAATTCATACCTGCTACTTTTTCGAGTTATTCGCATACGAATCAAAGTTATATTGCCACATTCGGTTGGGAATTGATACGTTTACCCGAAAAAGTTGTCATTGGCTTTTTAACTTTTTTCTTGGCTTTCGTTGCCTTACAACCGATTCAGTGGGCGCGAGTAGAGCGAATTTTAATGCTGCTGATTGCGCATAGTATGACAAGCCTTTTCATCCTATCCATGTACTTACATTGGGATTCAGTTGGTGACGAAGTGACAGATATCTATACTGCCAAGTATTATTTTGCTCCATACGCATTGATTTTGCTTGTTTTAGGGGGCAGTTTTTCCAGTTGGAAAAGTTTTGTTGATAAAAAAAAATATATGGAGATTGTTTTCAATATCTCATTTGTAGTTATATGGGTATGGTTTCTTTTTTTAGTTTATGAGCGATACTATAAATTTAATTTTTAATGTGTCGTGTAATGAAATAACGGCGCGGTTAAAATCACTAACCGCGCCGTTGTTAAACAACTTCAAAATTCAGCTTGATACTATAGCTAAAAAGCAAAAAAAGCAGTGCCTTCTGATGCATATCCCATTGAACGTGCATCTGGGAAAAACTCATTAGGGTTTTTAGTATAAAGATGGTCTCGCCCGTTATAAAATCTCAAAACGGGCACTGAACCATTTATTTGGGTACTATGAACAAAAAAAGCAGCACGATTTTCAAGTGTCCAATCTCTATCGCCATTTCGCAACTCATTAAAGTTAGTGGTGTAAAAGTGGTCACTTGTTCCCCTATGGAAGTATCTGAACACAGGAATTGTATTGGCTACTTGAGAGTCAAATGCAAAAAAACCAATACCTTCAAATCGATATCCCATAGTTCCTGTTGATGTAAGAGTTCCACCTCCTAATTCATTAAGATTAGTAGTATAAAAATGATCACCAGTTCTCACATCATAGTATCTAAAAACGCGAACAGTTCCCGCTTTCGGAGGATTAAAAGGATAAATAGTTTGTATTGCCACTATATCATTTGGAGACAGAGAAGCAGGGCTAATACCACATGTACTGCCATTCATCATTGAGAGTGGATCCGCTCCTGTTGGAGTACCTAAAATATTGGTAGCTCCGATAGAAATACCAGTGGCAGTTACTCCATGTATAACGTTTCCTCTGTTGTCCTTATCATTAGTTAGCCAATTTGTATGCCTTAAACCAAGTATGTGTCCTAATTCATGGACAAGAGTCCCGCGTAGTTGTGCTGGATTAGATTCCATAACGCTTAGACTGCGATTGATTAGAAGCTCTCCATTTACATTACCATTAAAAGGAGACGGAGCTTGTCCACATACATTACTCTCCATGGAATTCCTCCCATCTCTAATCAGAATATTTTGCGTTGTGGAATTCGTAAAACTAAACTTAACTCTACAATTAGGGATATTATTCCATTCTGCTACAGCTTGCTGGATTATAGCCGTATGAGGTGTCATAGATGGGTCAATTCTTACAGTTATATTTGGTTGATTCGTAAAACTAATGTAGTTTTGGCACCCAAATTGTCTTGTTTCAAGAGCGTCAGCGTTAGGGTGTAAATGACTTTCGGGATTATTTTCTATCTTTGCATTTTTAGGAAATGATATATCCCCGTCAACAAGATAGTAATCACCTTTGTCCTCAATCTCAGAAGAGCGATAACCAAGACTTTGGATATAAGTCAGCATATCATTTGCTGTTGCAGGCGCGGGCTCATCTTTTGTAGCTTTACAAGCCACAAAGAAAATTGAAAAAACAAGAAAAAATTGAGCTAATTGCTTCATTTTTGATTTTAAATTTAATTGTAAATAAAAAGTTTCTGTGCCTTTTTGACTCAGAGGCTTTTAACTGAGTATCCTGTGAGTACCTTGTACTTGCAGGATTTTTTGTTTCATGGTGACATGATTGAATATTGTTTTTAAAAAAATTAACAAATTGGTTTATAAAGACATAAAAAATCCTGTTTGCTGCTTGTACCTACAAGCGGCAAAAAACAATCTTTTAATACAAGCATAAAAAGCCCTGTTTCGCCACTTGTATTAACAAGTAACAAAAAAATAAAAATTCAACTTAAATCCTGTACAATTAAGGAATTAAGGAATTAAGGAATTAAGGAATTAAGGAATTAAGGAATTAAGGAATTAAGGAATTAAGGAATAACTCTTTTTGATATTTGAGTTTTATTCTATTGTTCCAAATAGATGATATTGCTTTGAGTATCATACGTAATGAGTTGGTTTATAAAAAAACGACAAAATTGTAAGTTAACTGTTTATTACTACAACAATAGTGTTAAGGGATTTTGTGTTATATCCTGCCTATGTTGTATTTAAAACTCCGATGCAAAGTTACAATTAGTATTTTGAAAAAACAAATATAATCTTTGTTTTTTTTCAAAAAAAGTAAAAAAAATGTATTTTTTTTTTCACAAACCTTGAAGTTGTTGTTGTTGACAAAAAAAATTACAAGCAGCATTGGAATTTATTTTACATTTGCAGCATAAAATTAAGAAAATAAAATTTAACTCAACTGGAAATCAACTTCTTAAAAGCATAGTGAATTATTTTAAATCAAAAAATCATTCATTTTAGTTGCAGGAAAGAATGTACAAGATTTTGAGTTTTGCTAAAAATCACAGCTATTAAAAAAATGAATGATTCAATTTTTCGCAAATTTTTTGCCAATACAAATATTGTAATTTTATTTTTAGTGACCTTATTAGTGTTATTCGTGCGATTGCGTTTATTGAATATCCCATTTGAACGCGACGAGGGAGAATATGCTTACGCGGGACAATCCTTGTTGCAAGGTTTACTACCTTATCGTGATTTTTATAACATGAAAATGCCAGGTACTTATTTTGCTTTTGCATTGATAATCAAATACTTAGGGCATAATGCAGCCGCAATTCGCTTGACAACGCTCTGTATTAATTTTATAAATGCAGGATTGGTTTACAAGATTGCCAAAACACGTCTCCAATTACAGGAAAGTATCATTGCGACATCTGTGTATTTATTGTTAAGTCTGACTTACGAAGCGCAAGGTTGGGTTTCTAATTCAGAACATTTTGTTTTATTACCTGCATTGACAGGCATTTATATCCTTTCTTTGTTTGAAAAATTTGATAATTTAAAACAAAATATTTTGTTAGTTGTTTCAGGCATGGCTTTGATGGCAGCTTTTTTAACCAAACAGCATGCTTTTGGCTACTTGATTTTTGCTGGACTTTGGCTGGGTTTTATAAGTTTGGAAAAAAGAGTGAACGTTGGAAGTTGCCGAACCTTAATCATTCGATATTTTTTTTTCGGAATCGGTTGTTTATTGCCTGTGATTGCATTAGCTACGTATTTAGATGCGAATCACCTATTTGAACCTTTTTACTTTTTGACCTTCAAATATGCTGCTGCTTATACTTCATTGGTTTCGCCGCCTCTAAGATATATATCTAATTTTCGCCCTATTTTTTGGAATAGTTTTGTTCATTGGGTGGTTTTTTTTGCTGTAATTCGAGTCTTATCTTTTTCAAAATGGTCTGGAAAAGTGTCCTCGAATTTGGAAGATGCGCGTTTTTTGCGCGTGTATTTATTGTTATTTATTGGATGTTCGTTTATTTGTGTTTGTCCAGGCTTGTATTTTCGCCCCCATTATTTTCAATTAATGTTCCCAGCAGCATCCTTTTTGATAGCTTTGGGATTAGGACGATGTACGCTTTTTTGGATAAAAACAAGCCAAAAAGCGCAATTAACGCCTGTAAAGTTGCAAGGAATGGCATTATGTGCCTTTCTAATAGCCCAATTTGGTTATCTTTTCAGTTGGACACCTCATAAAATTTTGTTAGATATGTATGATGGTGACTCTTTTACAGAAATACGAATGATTGGCGAAACGTTGTCTAAACGGACTAAGCCAAACGATAAAATAGGGATGCTTGGTGCAGAACCGCAAATTTTTTTTTATGCAAATCGAGTAGCAGCTTCTGGTTTTTTATACCATTATCCATTGATAGAACATCAAAAATATGCAACCACCATGTCAGAACAATTTGTTAAAGAAATCGAAGCAACTCGACCTGAAATTTTTATTTACAGTTATCAAATCAACGATATTACTCATAATCAATTGACTTGTAATTATTTAAATAATTGGAAAAAAATATTTTGTAAGGATTATGAGGTCATTGGAAAAGTATACAAAGATTTGTCCAAACATTTTTCATTGGCAGATTTGCGTTGGAAGCATTTAAGTCAAGATATTTCGAGTGATTCATCTGTTGTTATAGAAATTTTCAAGCGTAAATAATTGGATTTCGGATTTCGGAATGTGGATTTCGGATTTCGAAATGTGGATATTTTCAAAATCCGAAATCCACATTCCAGCATGTAGCTGTTTCCGAAATCCGCAATCCGCAATCCACCTTCTGAAATCGCTTATCGTTTTAATGGAACCGAATAAGTTTGACCATCTATCCCTAAAACGGTATTTGGAAAAACACTTTTCGCTTCTTCTAAAATAGGATTCAAATCCACATATCTACTCGAATAATGACCTGTAACGAATTGATTTACAGCCGCTTTTGCAGCAATTGTGCCTGCTTGAAGGGCGGTTGAATGACCTGATAATTCCGCATGTTCAGCCATATCGTGCATAAAAGTTGTTTCATGATAAAGCAAATCTACGCCTTGAATGATTTCCAAAATGGGTTCAAAATAAGTTGTATCCGAACAATACGCAAAAGAACGCGCTTTTAAAGAAGGCAACGTTAGTTCCTCATTTAAAATTTCTAACCCTGCTGCCGTAATAAAATTTTCTCCTGATTTAATACCCTTGATTTTTTGAAATGGAATTTGATATTCTTTAATTTTTTCTGGGCGAATATTCTTTGGAAATGGCTGCTCTTGAAACAAATAACCCGAACACGGAACGCGATGATTCAATGGAAATGCAGTTACCTTCACGACCTCATTTTCAAAAATTATTTCGCTTTTAGTCGTATCAACTACTTGAAAATCAATAGGAAACGGAGATTTATAATACGAATATTGAAAAATACTTTGTATCATCGGCTCTAATCCAAAAGGTGCAAAAATCGTCATACTTTCGGTTCGACCGCCCATTGCCATCGAAGTCAATAAACCCGCCAGCCCAAAAATATGGTCTCCATGCAAGTGTGTTATGAAAATATGTCTTATTTTATTTTTGCGAATTTGAAATTCTTGGATGCGAAATTGAGTGCCTTCGCCGCAATCTACCAAAAATAATTGTTCTTGAATGTTCAAAACTTGTGCGGAGAGCCAGCGATTGTACGCAGGAACGGCTGCATTCGAGCCGAGTATCGTTAATTCAAATTTCATATATTTAATTTACTATTTTATTTTTGAACAAAAATACACTAAAATATTGAAAAAACAAGTAAAAATGCGTCCAATTGCACAGATTGGACGCATTTTTTGAAATGATAGTTGAGCCAATATTTTTATTTTTCTTGATTCTTTACCGATACTTTCTCTCTTTAATTAAAATTTTGAGAATTGTACCGATTGACTCAATCATAATTGAGCCAATTTGAGCTAATTTTTTCTATTTTTGAGCCCAAAAATCAAACATTTAAGAAACTATTACAAGTGATTTAACTTACACTACTGAGTTGTTAAAGATTTAATATGTAAATAATTGATTATCAATCTATTTTTCCCCGTAGATTTCGCAGATTTTCCCGCAGATTCTCGCGGATTTTCTTTTTGAGTCTCTATTCTGCGAAAATCTGCGAAATCTGCGGGAAAAAAACATATTACAAC
>JBEEMZ010000083.1:0-18308 GCA_041192405.1 Bacteroidota bacterium
TTGCAAAGGCATATTTATAATTAAAATAATTTGTTCCGCGCTCCAAGCGACTTGCGTATGCAATTTTAAAACAGCTGTTATCGAATTTTGGAGCATTTTAAGCGTTTTTGCTTCTGCTTTTTGCTTATCCACTTCTGCTTTTTGCTTATCCACTTCCGCTTTTTGCTTGTCCACTTCTGCTTTTTGCTTATCCACTTCTGCTTTTTGCTTATCCACTTCTGCTTTTTGCTTATCCACTTCTGCTTTTTGCTTATCCACTTCTGCTTTTTGCTTGTCCACTTCCGCTTTTTGCTTATCTGATTGCACTGTTGCCAAATGCGTATTGAGCGACATTCCAAACTCCGCTTCAAAAAAAGCGTCTAAAAACATTTTATGATCTGCCGCCAATTGTTGGTCAAGCGTCGGTTTCCGCGACCGAGATTGCGTTTTTGAAATGACTTTTTCCATGAATAAGGTTTGCAAATTAATAGGTAATAAAATAATTTTATTCACAAAGATAAGAAATCTATTGATTCTATCAATAGGAATTTGGCGTTCCATAGCTAAATCAAATAATTTTTCTTTCATTTCTAATCTTTTTTCGTATTTTTTATTCGTTTGTATCACGTATAAATTGGCTAAAACAAATAAAGCAAAAATATTTGGATTCTCAATTAAATCTGCTTCTTGTTGTTGCACAACGCAATACGCATTATAACGATAAATCATAGATGTTCCATAATAATGCTTTTCAAACCTATCAAAATTATTAGGAATGCTTTTCTTCGTAAAAACCGCTAATGCCACGACAGGACGTTTAAACTTTGCATAAATCAGGGCATTGTATAAAAACATTCGGTCTGAAAAATGAATTTCATACCGCGATTGGACTTCAATATGAATTAAAATCCAACGTTCTTCGCCCGTCAATAAGGTTACTTTGACCAATCGGTCTGTAATCTTTCGATTGATTTCCAACTCTTTATGGAGTAATTCCAATTCTTGCTCCAAAAAATCGGGTGGAATATTCCAATTAATATTTGCACAAAGTGCGGGCATAAAAAAATCTATAAATTCTTGAAAAAACTCCGTAATGATTTTTTTCCAAATGCCATCGTAATCAATCACAAGTTCTGGTACTTTAGAATTGTCATTGGTTTTCTTGGAAGCGTCGGCTTCAGTATGCTTTTGTTTTGCCATGCGTTTTGTTTTTTGATGAACGATGGCGCAAAACTACTTGCTTTTAGGTATTTTTCAAATTAATTGTTGCCTTATTTGGAATTTTTATAAAACAAATATTTTTAAATATATATTTAATTTTGTTTAATTTCAAATCAACGCAATAAAATAGCGTTATATTTCTTTCTCAATTGTTTGACACAATTCCACTAAGACGCTATTTGTGCCCTTTGGATGCAAAAAGCAAACCCACTTATGATCCGCGCCGCGTTTCGGCGTTTCGTTCAATAAAGTGAAGCCTTCGGAGACCAAACGGCGCATTTCTGCGCGAATATCCGCCACTTCAAAGGCAATATGATGAATGCCTTCGCCTTTTTTGTCAATAAATTTCGCAATCGGGCTATTCGGATGCGTCGCTTCCAATAATTCTATTTTAGAATCGCCGACTTTGAAAAACGACGTATTGACGTGTTCCGACAAAACAGCCTCTATTTTATAATGCGGTGCGCCAAGCAATTTTGCAAAAAGCGCGTTACTCGCGTCCAAATTCTTAACGGCAATGCCGATATGCTCTATTTTTAACATTTGAATAAATAACGAATAATGAATTATATAATAAGTTGATAATTAATTAATTATCATCAAATTTACATTTTGTTTTTTTCCCAATGCTTTTGTTCTTCTGCCTCGCCCAAAATGACCAAATAATTCATATAACGCGTTTCCGCAATCTCACCTTTTTCGACGGCTGCTTTGACGGCACAATTCGGTTCTTCCCGATGCAGACACGACCCGCCAAAACGACATTGTTTCGAGGTTTCAAAAATTTCACGGAAGTTATGAGCAATATCAAACTTATCTAAGTTATTGAAACCCAATATTTTCATCCCAGGCGTATCAATCAACGACCCGCCAAAACTCAACGGATGCATTTCTGCGAAAGTCGTTGTATGTTGTCCTTTGCCCGAATAATCTGAAATATCGCCCGTCCGCAAATCCAATTGTGGTTGCATCGCGTTGACGACCGACGATTTTCCAACCCCCGATTGCCCACTCAATAAAGTGACTTTATCCTTCAAAACGGCTTTCAATGCTTCCAAACCTTGATGATGTATCGCTGAAACCAACAAAACGGTATAACCAATTTTTTGATAAATGTTCCTGATTTCCAAATAGTTATCCATTGCAACATCATCATATAAGTCAGCTTTATTGAAAACAATAATCGTCGGAATATTACGCGGTTCGGTCATCAAGAGAAATCTATCAATAAAACCTGCTTTGAACATCGGCGCAACAACCGTTGTAAACAAGACAGCTTGGTCAATATTTGCCGCAACTAAGTGCATTGCCATACGATTATGCGGCGATTGTCGCGCAACATAGTTCACACGGGGCATAATTTTGCGAATCATGCCATTGCCGTCGTCTTCTAACGCAAATCCCACTTTATCGCCCACTGCAACAGGGTTCGTTAGCAACAAATTGTTTAATCTGTGTTTGCCGACGATGCGACAGTTGATCGTTTTATCATCTCCATCGCGGCGCACTTGATACCAACTCCCAGTTGATTTTATCACAACTCCATTTTGCATAGCATGATTTTTAGTTATTTGAATGATGAATTTTTGATACTTTGTCTAAATGTGGATTTTTTGATGCTGTGTATTGTAAAAAAAATCCACATTTATACAACTATAATTATCATCCAAATCTTAAAATTTCCTAAAACTATTTTTAGTAGAATGCACCGCATCCGCAATATCCAACATCAAACCAGGTTCGCGTTCCAACGCCGTGCCAACGACAATAATATCTGCCCCCGCCCGCACATTTGCAGCCGCATGTTCAGGCGTTCGAATCCCGCCGCCGACAATCAACGGCACATCAATCGCTCGATGCGTCATAGAAATCATAGATTCGCTCACGCCGCGACTCGCGCCACTGCCCGCATCCAAATACATCAATTGCAAACCCAATTGTTCCCCCGCAAGTGCCGTACAAGCCGCAATTTCATCTTTATTATGCGGAATCGGAAACGTGCCACTAATATAAGAAGCCGTTGTGGGCGTACCGCCGTCCACCAACATATAACCTGTTGACATAATTTCAAGTCCACTTTTTTTCAAAGTCGTGGCAGATAAAACGTGTTGACCAATCAATAAATCAGGATTTCTACCCGAAATCAGTGATAACAATAAAATTGCATCTGCTTTCGAGTTGATTTGTTGCGGGCTTCCAGGAAATAGAATCGTCGGAATATTCGATAATTTCCGAATCGTATCCAAACAATAATCCATCATATCATGCACGACAAGACTGCCGCCCACAAAAAAATAATCTACACGTGCCTCTTTCGAGAGGGCAAGGATGCGTTCTAAATTGCCAAGCCGCATTTTATCGGGGTCAATCAAGACCGCAAATTTTTTTTCTTTGCGTTTTTTGGCTTCGAGCAATAACTGATAAAGGCGTTGATTCATTATAAAGGTAATTCGCGGGTGGTTTCACAGGTAAATTGACCTGCAAAGATAACGAATTCTTCCAAAAAAACGCTATTTAGTGACTTTGTGACGGCAAAATCAGTATTTTTCTTTTGAACGGTGTTGAAAAGAAAAACGCCCATCGTTTTTACAACGACAGGCGTTTTTTTCAACTCAATTTATTGAATTTCAATCGTTTGCGTCAAATTTTTAGGCTCTACTTTTGGAATCGTCAACGTTAAAACGCCTTGTTCGTAAGCAGCTTTGATTTGAGTCGCGTCCACATTTTCGGGCAATTCAAAGCTCCGTTTGAACGTCAAATAATTGAATTCACGTCTTGTATAACGCGATTCCGTCGGATTTTGGGCTTCAGTTGTCGCTTTTTGCGTAGCGGAAATCGTTAATTGCCCTGCAAGTGATAGTTTTTTATCATATTCATTTTAAAACATTTTGAATTTAGTTGAAGAAAAACATTTATGAGTTTAATAAATGCATTGATTCGGAGTGCAATTGATTTAGGTGCATTATGAGGTGTGCGAGCAGAAATGGAAACAAAAAAATAATTAGTTTTTGAATGGGTTACGCCGAATTTCAAGCATAACCCATTCAAAATCAATTATTTAAGCACATCCATCGCAGGATTACTATCAAAAAACTGACATGGTTTAAGCGTAATCGTGTGCCAAACGGTTGGCAACACGGGCCAATCTTCTGGACTCGTCACATGATGAAAACCTAATGTTTTCCAAACCACTAAATCTTTGTTATCAATAGAGCGTTTTTGCTTAATCCAAGTTTGAATACCTTCTGAACCATTACTTTGATTCGGATATTTGCCGCTTGGATACAAATTATCTTTACTATATGGAGTCACCCACAACGGTTTTTTCGTCCATGAAGCGCGAATACTCGGAAAATCATCATCGGATAAACTTGACGTATGACTATCACCCATAATGTAAAAACCTTTGACTTGACCATATTTATTCTTAGAATTGGGGTTGAAAACACGCCAATATTCTTCATGACCTTGTGCATTTTTTTCAATCGCGCTCTCCGTCAATAACGGGTGCGAAACCAATTCCCAACCACTTTTGCGGCGATTATTGGGATATTTGACTGGAACGAGGCGGTCGGAAGTGAACGCATTTTCAGTTCCGTCAATATCTAAATCCAATCGGAACGATAAAAAATGGTCGTGATACACGCCTACGAGGTTCGGCGCGACCAATCTGCCCACTTTTGTCTCCGCAAGAGCCGTGTTAGAAGTCATATCTATTGCCTTGACACCTTTGACGGCATCCATACCTGTCGCGCCCACTTCAATGCGCAATTCCCCTTTTGGACTAAACACAAAATCAATTACATAATCGTAATTGCCCACAACGGGTATCATCCGCACGACTAATTCCGTTTCTGCACGACTTTCATGCGTTTGATTGACGATTTCGGCATGTCGCCATAGGGGGCGAGTCGTGTTTCGCTCGAAAATGCCCGCGATTTCTTTACTAACGATTGGATTGCCTTTGTCGTCTGAAAGTGCCGCATCCAATAACAACGCCTCTTTCGGAACGTCCAAACCGCGCACCAAACTTGATGCTAACACACCAAAACCGTACTCGCCAATATCCATGTAGGTACGGAACGACCAATTTTCATCCGCATCCATATAGGGTACAAACATTTCATTGGCAGAAAGTTGATGAGCGACTTGATGACCATCATACGAAGCCATCGAAACAACGGGGCCAAAGCGTTTATCTACCCGAAAATGAAATTTCCACTTGTCCCAAAGGTAAAAACCAGCTTCTTTTTTGAAATTATAGCCATTTGGAGCGACGTTTTCAATCTTTTTTTGAGGAGAACGCTTACTCGCAATGGTTTTTTCATCAAAATCGTGATTGCCTTTGCTGACTGGAATGATGTCAGAATCAATCAATTTTACAACTTCTTGTTTATTCAAATCTACGACAGCGACAACTCCTTCAATCGGTTTGCCCCAAATGTTGCGTAAAACGTTTTCCGTGTCGTAAAATGGAACTCGCAAAAGCCGTTTTCCAACCTCTATCGGGTCTGCTGAATAACCTGCGGTCAATGGTGCTGCAACCAATTTATCAAAATTTTTGTAACCTCGTTTTTGCATGGCGGCTTGCCAATGTGGGTCTTTTTTAGCGATTTCGCCTGCGACTGCCCATTCTTCAAGCATAATACTGGGTTGAACGCCTTCGATTTTCTGCCAAGAAGTAATATTTTGAGCCGTCAAATCAACAATTGCTTCAAAAATATCACTATTTTGCTTGATGACCACTTGAGCTTGACGCGGTATCGGCATGCCCGCTTTCCATGCTAACACCGTTGCTTTTTCGGGTTCTAACAATAATATTTCGGGAAAACGGGTCAACGTATCCACTTTTTTGTTTTTGGTCAAAATGTCTTTAACCATTTGTAACTCATTGAAAGTCAATGCATCCATTGGATGGATAACAACACTTTTTTCAGTGGTAATAGCAGGTTTTGGTACTTCAACTTGCTTTTCGGGCTGCCGACAGCTCGCCAAAACACAACCCAAAAGCATTGGATAATAGATTTTTTTGTTGATAGGAAACATTCAGTTGGTAAATTTTATTTGTGATAAAAAACATGCAAAGATATTGATACAGCGCGAGTGTGCAAGATATTCAAAAATTTTATTTTTCAGACCTTATTATTTAAGCGGAATTTTCACTAAAAAGATTTTATTTTTCATCTGCTAAATTTTTGCTTAACTTTGCCTCAAAATACAATCAAAATGGTTAATGAAAAATTGAAATTGATATTTGGGTTAAAAGTCGCCTATCTGCGCCGCCAAAAAAAGTTGACTTATCAACAGTTAGCGGATAGTACAGGGCTTTCTGTCGCGTATTTGCACGACATCGAAAAAGGCAAAAAATATCCAAGAGGTGAGAAAATTGTTGCTTTGGCAAAAAGTTTTGAAGTACATTATGATGAATTAGTGTCGTTGAGTGCGGGCAAAAAGTTACAACCTGTGATAGATTTATTGGATTCGGAAGTTTTTCAAATGTTTCCATTGGATAAATTTGGGATTAGTAGAGATAAATTGTTGGAATTATTTTCGGAATCGCCCGAAAAATTGAACGCTTTTATCGGAACGATGCTCAAAATTGCTCGCAATTATCAGATGCAAACCGATAATATTTATACTGCCGCTTTGCGGAGTTATCAAGATATGCATGATAATTATTTTGAAGATTTGGAAAAAGCTGCCAATAATTTTAGGTTGGAAAATAATATTTCAATAAAAGTTGGTTTTAAACCCGCTTATTTGGAAAAAATCTTAAAAGAGAAATATCATGTTGAGGTCAATCGGGACGAATTACAGAAACGAACCCAATTAAGTACCATTCGGTCATTTTATGCGCAAGGTTGGAAAACGCTGTTTATCAATAAAGGCATGACCGAAGCCCAAGAAAATTTCTTAATTGCGCGTGAATTAGGGTTTCAATACCTTAAATTGTCGCCCCGACCTGCGGAAACTATCATTCAAAAAGCCGAAAGTTTCGACAAATTGTTTAATAATTTTCAAGCATCGTATTTTGCATCGGCGTTATTGATGAATGAAACGGATTGGTGCCATGATTTCAAAACTTGGGCTGCGCATCACAATTGGGACAGTTACAACTTATTACAAATATTTGAAAAATATAATGTGACTGCAGAAATGTTTTTACAACGATTGACGAGTTTGTTGCCAAAACATTTTGGAATTAATAATATTTTCTTTTTGCGGATAAAAAGTGATGACCGTTTGGCGGGTTATCGCATGACGAAAGAATTGCATTTGTCTAAATTGCATCAGCCGTATGCGACGGAAGCGCGGGAGGAACATTATTGCCGCAGGTGGGTTTCGGTCAGCGTAATTAAACAATTTCAGACGTTGCGGCAGATTGACCAATCGAAAAATTTGTTGGCAGATGTGCAGATTTCAAAATATTGGGAGACCGATAAAGAATATTTGTGCATTTCGGTAGCGAAACCTGCCAATCCGAATCCGCGTGAGAGCGTAAGTGTGACGGTCGGTTTGTTGATAGATGATGCGGTTAAAAACCATTTTAAGTTTTTATTTGACCCAAATATGAAACGAAAAGTGGTACATACGACGTGTGAACGTTGTTCGATACCAGATTGTGGGAGTCGCGCCGTCGCGCCGACCGTGATTGAGATGGAAAATCGGAAGAAAGCGATTGAATCTGAATTGGCGAGTTTGGGCGGAATGGATGATATGAAAATTGTTTAATGATGAATGATTACAATACGGAGTTGTTAAAGATTTAATATGTAAATAATTGGTTATCAATTTATTTTTCCCCACAGAAGGTTGAAGGAAAGAAAATTTTTAGAATACAAAAAAAGGTTAATAGGATATTTTTCCCGCAGATTTTCGCCGATTTGGATTCTTAGAACCTTAATGCTGCGAAAAGCTGCGGAAAAAATATCCTTTTTCATATTCTAACATTTTTCTTTCGTTCAACCTGCCCCACAGCTTTCGCAGAGTTTCTTTTGGAGTCTTTTTCTGCAAAATCTGCAAAAAAAAACATATTATAACTTTAACAACTTAGTAATGTAATCATTCATCATTATCCCATGTCCATCGTATGAAACACGTTTGCAACATCTTCATCATCCTCCAATTTATCCAAAAATTTGATAACATCTTCGACTTGTTCATCGGTCAACTGTTTTGAAACATTTGGAATACGTTGCAATTCCGCATTGACGACCTCAATTTTGCGCTCTTCCAACGCTTTTTGCATCGCGCCGAAATCCGTAAAATTCGTGTAAAGAACATATTCATCTTCTTCCTCTTTGACCTCATCCAAACCATGGTCAATCAAATCAAGTTCAATTTCCTCCAATTCGAGTCCATTTTTCTTAATTTTGAAGATGCCTTTGCGGTCAAACATGTAATCTACCGAGCCCGAAGTCCCTAACGAACCATGGGAACGATTGAAATACATCCGAATATTGGCAACGGTTCGGGTCGGATTATTGGTCGTCGTCTCAATGAGGACGGCAATTCCATGAGGTGCGTAGCCTTCGTACACGACTTCCGCAAAATTTTCAGCATCTTTGGCAGTAGCGCGTTTGATGGCATTGTCCACATTGACTTTTGGCATATTAAACGACTTTGCATTTTGGATGGCAATCCGCAAACGAGAATTATAATTGGAGTCTGCGCCACCTTCCTTGATAGCAATAGCGATTTCACGACCGACTTTCGTGAAATTTTTAGCCATGCTTGCCCAGCGTTTCAGCTTCGACGCTTTTCGGTATTCAAATGCTCTTCCCATTGAAAATCAATTGATTAGCTTAATTTTTATTTTTTAAAGACGCAAATTTACGCCTTTTTTATGAAATTCAAAAGAATTGAGGCAGCCTTTTTTTGTATTTATACGGGTTCAAATAAGACGCTCATATTTAATTGATTTTGAATGGTTTGTAAATAATGTTCATTGGTTTTCGCGCCGAATGTCGTCAACAAAGTAACGAAAATCGTTTTTTTGCTTCCTGTTTTTTCAAGAAAAACTTGACGTTTCGTCATCAAATTTGCAGCATATTGTTTATCAACCGTGAATACGCCGTTATAAAATTTGATTTCAAAAAGATTCATACAATTATCTTGTCGGTCGAGCAATAAGTCAATTTGGACACCTGTTTCGCCTGCTTTCGGGACATAACGCCAAGCCGATTGCTCCGTGTAAACGCCCGAAATACCCAACATTTTTTTGATTTGCGGCACATGTTTAAGACAAATATTTTCAAATGCAAAACCACTCCACGATTTCCAAAATTGCCCTGCCACTTTGCTTTGCCAAGTCCCTGCGCCGACGGATTTACTATTTTCCATGAATTTGAGGTAAAACAAGGAATATTCATCGGTCAATTTAAAAATAATTTCTTTGGCAAATTTGCCGAAAGGCAAATATCCTGTAATAAAATTCGATTCTTCCAATTCTTCAAGCACTTTGCTGACCGTACCGCCCGTTTGAAATTGACAAATTTCAATAATTTCATTGCGTGTCAAACCGCTAAGTTTGTTGGATAGGCAACGAATAATTGCAATATGTTTTTCTGCTTTTCCAAAAAGCGCGGGATAAAGGTCGTAAAATTCCTTCGCCAACCATCCATCTTTGGTGAAACAAAGGCGGTCTATCGCTTGAGTCGCGCTTTCACCTGCTTGAATATTTTTCAAATAATGTGGAATACCGCCTGTTACCATATAAAGTTGAAGAATATCGTATTGACTTAGATTCACACGGTTACTTTGAAGATATAACTGAGTTTCATATAGCGTAAAAGGCTGTAAACGAATTTTTTGTGTAATTCGATTATGCAACCCGCCTTTATTGCGGACAATATTTTGAATCATCCACGAAGCCGACGAACCGCAAATAACCACAATTAAATGCCGTTGTTTAGAAGCCCAATTATTCCAAAAATGGTCGAATGATGCTAAAAAATCAGATTTTTTATGGTCTAACCAAGGGAATTCGTCTAAAAATAAGACTTTTTTGCCATCAACAGGTGTTGATTCCAACAAATGAATCAAATAACGAAAGGCTTGCAACCAATTCTGAGGTGGTACGATGGGCAATGCAGGATTTAAATGAAATGCTGTTTGAACGGTTTCAATAAAATTCTCTAATTGTCGTACATAAGGCACGCGGTTCACGCCTGTAAACTCAAAAACAATTTGTTTTTCATAAACAGAACGAATCAAATACGTCTTGCCAACTCGACGGCGACCATAAATGGCTATTAATTCTGCTTGCGGCGAATTTAAGGCATCGGTTAAAATTTTAATTTCGGAAGCTCTACCAATTAGGTTTTCCATGAATATGATTTTGTTTTTAGCCAAAACTATTTTTTTTGAAAGGTTTTGGCTGGAAATAAATTTTTATTTTCAGCCAAAACTATTACAAATATATAGGTTTTGGCTGAAAACAAAAGTTTATTTTCAGCCAAAAGTGCCTTTTTTGAATGGCTTTGGCTGGAAATGGAAATTTATTTCCAGCCAAAAGGCTAAATGGAAATTTTTAAATTGAAAAGAAGCATAAAAAGGTTGGTTTGCTTTATTTCGTTTGGTAATTATGGTTTTGGAAAAATAAAATTTTGTTTGTTTGAATTTCCTCAATGATGGCTTCATAAAGAACTCACGACAACTTTCATCCCCCTTAAAATGAGGATAAATGGAGTCATACAATGCTTCTAACTCAACAATATCAATTCCATCTTCAAATTTTTGTTGAATTTCAAGTTGTGCATGCCGCAATTGGAAATTCAGGCAACTTGTTTTTTATTTTTTATTTGAAAATCGAATGATGAATGCCATAAATGTAAAAATTCCAAGCCATAATTTTTATATTTAATTACTTGTTTTTCAACAAATTAGCTCGAAATTCTTTTAATTTAGGCACGATTGCATCAATTGGCACAGCCTGTTTTTGCTGACTGAGTGTGAAGGCAACTTCATTCAAAGGCAATTGTAAAATGGTTGCCACTTTATCTGCGCTAAAAGCTGCTTGCTCATGCAAAGCAATTACGCTATGGATTTGATAGTGTAATTTTTCGGCTTCAGCTTTTTGCTTTTCAGCGTCAACTTCGGCTTTTGCCTCGGCTTTTGCCTCGGCTTTTGCTTCGGCTTTTGCTTCGGCTTTTGCTTCGGCTTTTGCTTCGGCTTTTGCTTCGGCTTTTGCTTCGGCTTTTGCTTCGGCTTTTGCTTCGGCTTTTGCTTTTGCTTTTGCTTCGGCTTGAATTTTTTGATTTTCAGCTTCGAAAAACGCAAGCCACTCCTCAACCGTTCTGCCTGTACGACGATAAAAGACGAAATTTGCAATAGGCTCTTCACTTAACTTCATTTTTGCTTGAAGCTCAAGGAGCGATTGATTTGGATTTTTAGCAGTCATCGTTTCTAAAAATGAATTTTGTAATTGAATAGGTAATTCCAGAATCTGATCTACAAATATAAGCATTCTTGTGATTTTTTCTGGAGGAATTTGCTTTTGTTGTGCCAATTCGAATAGTTTTTCTTTGAAACTTAACCGCTGAACATATTTTTTAGGCGTTGTTTTAATAACATATAGGTGTGCCAACACAAATAAGGAAAATATATTATCCGAATTTGTTAACACAACTTCATTTTGTTTAGCAATTTTGTAAGCGTTATAGCGATAAATTAAGGACGTTCCAAAACATTCTGTTTCATAGATGTTGAATTTTTTGGGTGTGCCAGCGCGTGTGAAAATGGCTAAAGCGGTGATTGGCAACCGATGTTTGGCAAAAATGAACGCTTGGTACAGGTACATTCGTGTCGAAAAGTAGATTTCAAATTTGGTTTGAATTTCGATATGAATCAGTAGCCATTGTTCGGAACCATCTTTCAAACAAACTTTAATTAATTTATCAGTGATTTGCTTTGGAATGTTGAGTTCCTTTTGAATCGCTAACAATTCTTGGTCTAAGAACACAGGCTCTACGCTCGCATCCAATTTAGTAAACAAATCGGGCAAGAAAAATTGTATAAAATCCGCATAAAATTCTACAATAATGGTCTTCCAAAGCGTATCGTAAGGAATGATAATTTCATCATCGTCAGAATTGTTATCGTTTTCAGCATCTTCAGCATCTCTATTTTCTGCATTTTCATCCAGAAAATCAATAGATGATTCGTCAGAATCCGCAATTGGCGGAATCTTTTGGCTCGTTGCGTCCGAAGAATGGACGTTTTTTATAGTTTTGTTTTTCTTTTTTTTCATAATGTTTGCTTTTTAAAACACTCGTGCCAAATGCTCCAAAAATGATACCAAAAATTACGAATTATTTACATATATTTTGTACTAATAAGTTGAATTTTAATATGTGCATAAAGCTCAAAACAATTAGGGAAAAATTTAGCTCTCTCTACCCCTCTCGCGGCGCGAAATTTCCCTAATTGTTTTGAGCTTCAGGCATTACTATGTTATGACATCCAGCCTGTCCGCGATGTTGGATTCCATTTGGTTGTAATTTTCTTCAATTTAGTCCAGAATTCTATCGAACTTTTGCCCGTAATATCGCCCGTCCCAAACCGCGATTCATTCCAACCGCCAAACGAAAACGGTTCTCGCGGCACGGGAACGCCAATATTTACGCCAATCATGCCTGATTCCGCCCGTTCCATAATGTAACGCGCCCATCCGCCGTTCTGCGTGAAGACCGATGCCGCATTGCCATACGGATTTGCATTCTCAATCGCCAACGCTTCATCCATATCGTTCGTGCGCATGATGGCAATGACAGGACCAAAAATCTCCTCTTTTGCAATTGCCATATCAGGTTTGACGTAATCAATCACGGTCGGACCGACGTAAAAACCGCCTTCTTTGCCTTTCACAACCATTTTTCGACCGTCAACCAACACTTTTGCACCTTGTTTTTCGGCATCAGTGATATATTTTTCGATTCTTATTTTGGACGCTGCTGAAATCACCGCACCCAAATTCTCACCCGCAACCATTTTTTTCGCTTCCGCGCAAACGAGTTGTATAATATGGTCTGTTTGTCCGACCGAAATCATCGCCGACGCAGCCATACATCGCTGTCCTGCGCAACCCGACATCGAAGCAACAATATTAGAAGCCGTCATTTCAGGATGCGCATCAGGCAACACAATTAAATGGTTCTTTGCACCGCCTAATGCCAAACATCGTTTTAAATTAGCTGTCGAAAGCCGATAAACATTTTTTGCAGCAACGGTCGAGCCGACAAAGGAAACCGCTTCAATATCGGGATGTTGGCAAATCGCTTCCACAATTTCGCGGTCACCTTGCACCAAATTCAATACGCCATCGGGCAAACCAGCTTGTTGCAATAATTCCGCAAGACGCATTAAAGTCAATGGCACTTTTTCAGAAGGTTTCATAATCATCACATTTCCAAGAACTAACGCATTTGGAATAGTCCAATTTGGAACCATTGCAGGAAAATTAAACGGCACAATACAGCCTACGATACCAACAGGATAACGTTCGGTGCGACATTCTACACCGCGACTCACTTCCAAAATTTCACCTGAAATTAATTGTGGCATTGCGCAAGCGAATTCCGTTAATTCGATGCTTTTTTCGATTTCGGCGCGGGCTTCATCCATTGTTTTGCCGTTTTCAGAACAAATCAATTGTGAAAGCGATTCCATATTGTCTTCCAACAAACGTTTGTATCGAAAAAAGATTTGAACCCGTTCTTTAATTGGCATTTTTGACCAGTTGGGCAAAGCTAATTTTGCAGCTTGAACGGCTGCATCTAAATCAGCGCGTTCCGACATGGGAACAGTTGCTAATAATTTGCCATCCAATGGCGAGATGACTTCTAACCAACGTTCGGTTTGGCTACTGACTTTTTTGCCGCCGATGAAATTGCCTAATTCCAAGTAGCGATTTTGATGGATTATTTGCATGATGATTAAAAATTTAATAAGCCGTAAAGATGCCACGAATTTCACGAATTTTTACGAATAAAGCACTATTTTCGTGAAAAATTCGTGCTCCGTACATCCATTAACCCAACTTATCTTAATTTACGACTTCTTATCTCGAGCCAACTGTATTGATTTTTCGTAAAAAAATTTCATTTCTACGAAAAATCAACAAACAAATAATTGATTTTCCGATAAATTCAAAAAAGATTATTTGGAAAGCGGTGCAATCAAGCGTTAATTTTGTGCTATCATTTAAAACAATATTTTGATATGAAATTGAAATCAATCTTCCTAGCAACGTTTTTAATTGGAACTCAAGCCTGCAAACGCCAATGTCAACAGGCCGATACAACCTTCAATAACCAAAATTTTAAAAATGTAGTGATTTCGCCCAATGACCGTTTTTTTGTGGCGCAGGATAAAGGTTTAGTAGCATTGAAGCATGGTGGTCAATTTTGGTATTTGGATGCCATTCGATGATTTTTAATGTTGTTTATTTTTATTTGAATTTGGCATCAAGAATAGTGCATTCTTCATGCCAAATCCAAACAAAAAATTTTAATTCAAGTTCAACATTTTTTGAATCACCACGCCTTCATTCGTTTGCACTTTAAGGAAATAAGTTCCAACAGATAAATGTTGTAAATTCAAATCAATAACAGGTTGATTATCAATCATTTGTTGATGAACCAAACGCCCTAATTCATCATACACTTGAACCGATTTTAAAAAAACGCCTGTATTTTGAACGCTCACTTGTGTCCACCCTGCCTGTGTTGGATTCGGCGCAATCTTCAATCGAACCTGTTCAGCAACTTCGGACGCACCCACTCGATGATACGAATAAATACACTTTTCCCAATTGACCCAAGCTTGATTTTGCAGAACTTCCGCCAATTCTTCCGCCACTTTACCATCTGCATTCAAGGTAAACCGATAGCGATAACCACTAATTGCTGTATCTTTCATCACACCTTTGCCTATAATATTGATTTCAATCAATTGATTTGAAGCATTATATACATAATTCATATTTACCACATTTGAATTCCAAACCAACGGTTGTTGTTGCGTCGGCACTTCCCATCTCACATTTGTCACCTGCGCGCCCGCATTACGCGTAGATGTCACACGACCTTCTGTAAACCAAGCCCCAGCCGCCGCCGCAGACCAGCGCAATAAACGCGCAGAATCTCGAACTTCTGTAATCCATTGTCTTCTATCTCCATCCCAATTATTTGAGTATGAATGATTTAGAGATTGGCTATCTCTTGAAACAGGTTCCCAACGATTGAAATGAAATTGCCATTTGTCCGTGGAAGTCGTCGCCACTTGCCCATTTGGATTCCAAGTGTTTTGAACGCGCAAGTACGGTGTAAAATTGGGCGGCGTGCCTAAACCAACTTGCGTTTGCGTCCACCGCATCGAAGCATCATACTGATACACGGCTGTTGCCTGCGGTAACCACTGTCCATTCGCCCAAACTTCTGCCAAAGCATTTTGAGGATTGCCTAACGGATCCATCGTATGTGTGAGGCGTGTCGTGTCAGACCAACTATTATTTTTCCAAAACTGTTTTTTAACCGTTTTAAATTGGCTGACATGGGCAGGATAAATCCAAAACCACTTTTCTGGATAGACATAAGCTCTCAAATCTTGCCACTCTGACCAAGATTGAGCAGGTGCAGCCATTGCAAATAGCATAAAGCACCCAATAATATTGCGTTTAATATTCATTTTCAATATTAAAAAAGGTTATAAATAAATGCAAATTTATAATAATATCTTGTATTTTGAACAAAATTTTACTCAAAAAAAAAAAAAAGTTATGAATAAATGCAAATTTATAATAATATCTTGTATTTTTGAGCAAAATTGTAAAATTTTATTCAAAAATACAAGTTTACAATTTTTATAAAAAGTTGATTATTAGTCAGTTATTAAAATTTTCATTACAAAAAATTAGAATAAAATGAAACAATTTTATTTTGCCTTGTTTGGCATCTTGCTTTGTTCAAACTTGATTGCACAAATCCAAACCCCTTATTCAACAATGCACCGCGTCCCAAAAGGTTGGCAACTGCCGATTACAAATGGACTTGTTGCGTACTATCCGATGCTCCGAAATACGCGAGATGAAAGCGGTTCCGAACAGCACGCCGTACCCTACAAAGCCACTTTCACGACGGATAGACGTGGTACTGAAAATGCAGCTTATACCTTTAATTTAGAAAATAGTCTAATCTATTGTCCGTTGAAAAACAATCATTTCGATTCTTTAACGATGATGTGCTGGGTTAAATCAACGGCTGCTTCTCAACAAGGAACCATTTTTTATGCAGGTCTTTCGGATAAGAATGGATTCGGTTTAATTCTCGGAGATGGGCTCAATAGTGGTGGTAATAAATTAGTTTTATTGTTAGGGTTGGTTAATCCTGATGCTTTTCAACGCAGTGTAACGATGCCTGCTCAACAATGGGTACACGTCACTTTGGTGAAATTAGGGAGTAATTGGCGATTGTTAATGAATGGCAATGTGGCAGCGAATGTTAATTTTAATTACAATACGCCAGATGTGCCATTGGTGCTGGGGGGCGTACTTGGAAATCCTGATTGGGCTTTGAAAGGCGCGATTTCGGACTTCATTTTTTATAATAGAGCGTTGACGGATGCAGAAATTCGAGTTTTGTATAATCGTTAAGGAATTAATTGGGAATTAAACAAAATAAAAATTTAAAAATATCATTTTAATAAAATAATATTTTGCAAAAAGTCTTTAAAAGTCGTTCCCCGAACGACTTTTAAAGGCTTTTTGTAAAATATTATTTGGCTATTTGGTTCCTTTTTATAAACAACCAAACGAATGAGAACAATTACAAACCATCATTAACAAAAAAGCCAATAATCTATACCCGCTTTAAAATGATTTTGCTCCAAAAAATCATCAATTTCAACTTGTCCACTCGCTTGCGCAACCGCAATAATAATTTGTGGATAATTCAAATTTAAAATAGTTTCATAATGAGTTACTAATTGATTCTCAATGGAATGTCCAATTTTACGGGGATTATTCGTAACCCAATACAATAATTCAGGAGCAATTTTAGGTTTGAATAATCGAACTAATTGTTTGCCTTTATCGCCTCCGCCCCAAATCACTAATGGACGGTTTTTATCAAAATTTAATTTCAAAAAATAATTGATTTTCAAATTAAAATATTGATTAGAAGCATAATTAGGGTCATTTCGAGAAGTGCGCGTTGCGGAATCGCGCCAATAATGAATGGCAAAATCAGTATGTGCGACGATTTCAAACTTTTTTTCGTAAAATCTAAAACATAAATCATAATCTTCGGGGTAAATATTGGGTTCAAACGCCCCGCATGCCAATAAATCTTCTCGCCGCATCATCCAACACGGCGACGGCAACACACATTCTTTATAAATTTGTTGCCAAAATTGTCCATTTTGCATCAACGCATTCAGCCAATGTTGATACCGCAAATAACCATTTTGAACTATCGCATCTGAAAAATATTCCACGCAACCTGTTGAAATTGTGCCATTCGGACGGTTTAAAAGAATATTTTTCAATATTTGTAACTTATTGATATTCATTATATCATCCGAATCCATCCGCGTTATATACTCGCCCACGCTTTGCGCAAACGCCATGCGTAATGCAGGAATAATCCCTTTTTCCACATTATTGAAAACTCGAATTCGATTCTCTTTTTCGGCGTAACCCAATAATATTTGGTATGAACCATCGGTTGAAAAATCATTGACGGCGATTACTTCCCAATTGCGTTCCGTTTGGTTCAAAATGGAATCCAAACACGCAGACAAATAGGGCGCAGTGTTAAAAACGGGCATGAGTATAGAGATTTTCATTACTTTTGTGACATGTTACAGATAAAAATATGTAAAGATATTGTTATTTTTTTTATAATTAACGAACAAAATCTTATATTTGCGCAAAGTAATCATTGAAACAAACACGCCATAAAATTAACTTATTTAAAGGATATAAACTGCCTGTGAAAATTAAATTAATCTAGTGTAGAGTTCTAGAATGTCATTTGCGCACTTTGCGTATTCTCTGCGGTCCTTGCGGTTAAATTTTGACTTTATTACTTAAACGCAAAGATGTAGTT
>JBEEMZ010000084.1:0-18245 GCA_041192405.1 Bacteroidota bacterium
TATAAAATGATTGTTGTTTTTTTTCATTAAAAGAATATTTCGTTTGCATATTTAAAATGCTTATATGATTTATCACGAACACAAATTCTAATTTTTAGGTTATAATAACAAAATATTTACATGCTTGTAATGCTAACTTAACAACGTAATCCCATGTTAAATGATTTATTAACAAACGTTTACAAATCGTTAGATAAAATATAAAAGAATAAAAAGAATATTTTTTATTTCGGCACGTTTTATGGATAGGATACGGCAAAATCGGTTATCCTAAAAATAATGCGTCGTTTTTTTTGCAATATCCAAAATTAAATTGTATATTTGTAACAAGAATCTGACAATTAACTTTTTCAAAGGAAATAACCATCAAAAAACCATTTTAATGAGTTCTCTTGAAAAGGTGTGTCCACCAAAACTGATTATTTAATAATTAAATCCTCAAATTTATGATTATTTTAGCAGCTCTTTGCATTGTCCTAATCGTTTTCGCTTCCGCAATGTCGGAAACGCGTGTGAGCGTTAGAACCGATATCAGAGTCCGTTGATTACCCCATCAATGCCCGCTTTGAAATCTTTATTCATTCATTTTTAAACTATTATGAAAACCGTAACTTATTGATTTTGAATTATTTATCTCATGTAGTATATTTGCTACGTTCTTAACCAATTGGTTTTCATTTGTCACCACCTATTCCGTAAACAAAAAACGCTGCTCATCCGAGCAGCGTTTTTCATATTTTGTAAATTTTTTATGCGCGAACACGCATCTTATTGATTCTCAATATTTTAACCATCACACCATTGGTCGAATAGAACCGAATTAAATACATGCCATCGGGCAAATCGCCAATATGATATTTGGCTTCTTCGCTTGCTTTGAACGTTCTAACTTGCCGACCAATCATATTATAAATCGCAATCGTTTCAATCACATCGTTATCGTCAATAATCGAAAAATGATCTACTACTGGATTTGGATAAATGCGCACATTTGCCGCTTTCTTCATCAAATCTTTCGTGCCAACAGGTGTATTGAAATAGTAAACTGCGGTCGTGGTATTATTACTATTTCCTACTTCTGTTACTTTTATTTCGACTACTGCCGCGCCAATAATGCGGTTTGGATAAATGTGGACATCCATTCTGCCTTCTTCACCTGCCCCAAGCGTCACATCTTGGCTACTGACGGATGGAAGATAGCATAAATTTTTATCACATATAGCGATGTCCCAACCTACTGTGGCTGAACGAATAGTGCGTTCCCAACGAAATGTTTTACTGGTAGCTGCATTGTTTTTGATTGCCGAATGCGCAAAAACATCGGCGGAATCCGCATGTACTTGTTTACTTGCAGGATTCGGCGAAATGGTCACATTTTGAGTTTGAGCTGTTTGGATGCACAAAATGAGACTAGAGAAAAGTGGTAACAAATATTTCATTCAAATTTTTTTTGTTTAATGTATAAGTTCCGATTCCACATTATGTTAGTTGGTTAGTTAAGTAGGTGAGCAGTGAAAAAGTATTTTAAATCTACGCCAGAAGAAGATAGGGCTGATTTTGATTTTTTTTGCAAAAAAAATCAAAATCAGCGCTCTCCGAAGGGTTTTTTAGAGAGAGATGCTTTTTTGGGTTTGATTTTTTGGCAAAAAAAATCAAACCCAAAAAAGCATCTCTCTCTGCCCCTCTCGCGGCGCGAAAATGAACCTACTTTTTCACTGCTCAGTAACTTAACCAACTAACCAACTATACATATAACGGTTGAAAATACGATAAGTGACATTTGCGATGCCACTACAAAGATAGTCTTTAATGTTTATAGAAAAAATACCCAAGCAGATAAATTTTTGGAAAATGTATATAAAATAACACTTATAGTTCAGATAAAATAATTTTATTTAACGTATATAAATATTGATTATATCACCTTGATTAATTTTTTTCCACTGCTCGTGGGTGTAAATACCATTGTCTCTGCCAATTTGATAGCCCATTTTAGCATTATTGAAAAACAGTAAGCCCAATTTTTCTAAATAATCACCGTGTTGATAAGTGTATTGAATCACTTTGATACACGGAGGTTTATTGTTAAGTGTGTCGAAGCGGTATTGCATCCACTCAAAACGCTGTTTCATAAGCGTCAATGAATCAGATTTGCGCGTATAATCGGCGCGCAAAACCATTGGTTTTCGAATCGCACGCCATAAGATAAAACTGATTAAACCAATGATTATCAAATAGTTGCGTTTTCGAGCGCGGGCTGCCTTGGCATGGTCTTGCTTTTTTTTGAGGAGTGCAATTTCGCCTTCAAGAGCGAGCCGCTGTTTCAAAACCGATTTTAGACGGTCTTCCACCGTTTCATGGATGTCCACTTGCAATAAATCCGTCCCGCATCGGGGGCAGATAGGCGTGTGTATCACAGATACATTCGGCAATTGGCAAACAGGACAGTTCATAATTAATTGATTTTCAGTACAAATGATGACTTTTTAATGATGAATGATGAAACTTATAATATTCATCCTTTATCATTCATCATTAAAAAGTCAACATTAAAAATTAAGATTTTCCACTTGCTCTAAACAAAAATTCTTTTTCATCAGGCGTAAGGCTATCATAACCAAATTCTTTTATCTTATCTAAAATCATATTTAAACGATTTTCATATTCAACATCACCTTTATTATCACCTTTTCGCGCTGCTTGCGTCGGTTGAGAAGGCTCCTTTTCACGCCGATAAGTGACTTTCGGTTCGTATGGATTCGGCTTATGTGTAAACAAATTATTGACATAATTGCCAATTGTATAAACAAATTGTCCTAAATCATGCCCTTGTTGTAACTGTCTCACGAAAAACCAACCAAATACCGCGCCCCCCAAATGTGCAAAGGATCCACCTGTATTGGCATTTTCAGCAATCGAAATCATATTCAGAAAAAGGGTCAATGCGGCTAAATATTTTAATTTAACGGGCCCTACAAACAGAATGTTGAATAAATAATCGGGAGCCACCGTTGCTGCGGCTGCCGTCATCGCCATCATCGCGGCAGACGCGCCCATTGCATAAGGTGGTATCCCTGTCGAATACTGTGAAAAATTGCGCACCAAAAAATATACCATTAAACCTGCAATTGTTCCCAAAATATAAAGTGGCAAAATGCGCCGATTGCCCAATAAATCACCAACAATCCGACCAAACCAATAAATTCCAAGCATGTTCCAAAGAATATGACTAAAATCTTCATGCAAAAAACCTGCCGTCAACAAAACCCAAGGGTGTTTTAAGTCATGCCAGATATTACTACTGAAAGAAAAAAATTGTATAATCGTTGTAAAAATCGGTTTCGGACCTGCGCCAGGCGTACTCAAAAATATTTTTATAATATTTATTAAAATCCAAACGGCACTGTTAATGATGATAACTCGCGTCACCATGTTGCCTTGCGAAAATTCGCGTTTCACATCATCCCAAATTGAACGAAACATATATGTTATATTTTAATAGTTAGATAGTTGGTTGGTGAGTTGGTTGGTTGGTTAAAACATTGATAATCAATAGTTTAACTAACCAACCAACTCACCAACTAATTTCGCTTTTTCCAAAATAAAAGGAGCATTGCGCCAAATAACGCGCCTCCAATATGTGCATAATGCGCTATACCAGGTGTAGGATGAAACAAAATATGGTAAAATTCTACGCCGATATAAACTAAAACGAATACCCAAGCCCGAATCGGTATCGGTATAAACATGCCACTCAACTGCGCCTGTGGCATTAAAATCCCTAATGCCACCATTAATCCGAAAATCGCCCCAGATGCACCCACCACTGTACCATGACTCATTAATAATTTTGTGAATTCATCATGTGCAGGATTGTAATTCACATCGTACCATTGAAACGCAATTTGCAACGCCATTGAACCCAAACCTGTCAATACATAATAGATTAAAAAACGCTCTTTGCCCAATGCCATTTCGATGATGGGTCCTAAGAAAAAAAGTGGTAACATATTCATTATCAAATGGTTCGTGTTGCCATGCATGAACATAGAAGTCACAATTTGCATCGGCATAAAACCTGTCGAACGGCTATTTTGCGTATCAAACATTTTTTGCATATCGGGCGAAACAACAGGGGGCGCAAATGGATAATGCAACGCAAGCAACTCCGCGTAAGACGGAAACACATAATACGCAATAAAAAAAATTGCAATATTTAAAATAATCAGCTTTTTAACTACTTCTGTAATGTATAAGTTGCCCATTTATGCTTCAAATTGTTTGTTTAAGGTTTCTAAATCATACGTTATAAAACATTTTCGACCCGCAGGACTCACAAATGGCATCGAACAGGCAAATAATCGGTCTATCAATTCACGCATTTCCACTATATTTAAAGGTGTTCCACGTTTGATAGCGGCTTGTCGCGCCAGACTGCGGGCAATGCGTTCGGTCGAATTGAGGCGCAAATCGGTCTCTCTTTTGTATTGTTCAAGCAAATGTTCGATGACTTTTTGCTCATTTTGACCATTCCAATCCGCAGGAACACCATGCACAATAAAAGACCCACCTCCAAATTCTTGAATATCGAACCCTAAGTTATTGATTTCGGGTAAAATTTCTTTCAATAAAACCGCCTCCGAAGTCGAAAAACGAAGCGTGCGCGGAAATAAAATTTGTTGAACCACAATATTCTTTTCTTCAATCGCATCTAAATATTTTTCATACATAATGCGTTCAGAAGCAGCTTGTTGGTCAATCAAAATAAAACCAGATTTAATATGACTGACAATATACGATGCCTGAATTTGATAGGGTTCTTTAATATTTTTTGAAAACGTATTATTTAAATCATCCAATTCACCTGCCGACGTGCTACTCGCTTGTATCGGCGCGGGCGAAGACGGCGGCGCATTCCAACCCGCATCCGCAGTCGGTTGTGGCGCGGTCGTCAACCCTTGATAGAGGCTTTCCCAATGTTGCAAATTCGACGCATCTCGCTCTGAAACCTCTTTTTTGAAACTTGTACCTGGTTTCGACTCCTTTTTATTGGGCGGCGTACCTGTTTCTGTCACGGTTTCAATCCTTTTTTCAATCATCGGTGCCGTTTCAATAGGCGCGGCAACCGTTTGTGGATTCAAATATTGCTCGAAAAGTCCCGAATCTTGATGAAAATCCAATGACGGCGTAACGGCATGTTGCCCAAGCGCGTGGCGAATCGCAACCTTTAAGTAATTGTAAATCAATCGTTCATCATCAAATTTAATTTCTTGCTTGGTCGGATGCACATTCACATCTATCCGCGCAGGATTAATATCCAAAAAAATCATATAAAATGGAAACGCATCTTTTGGAATCAATTCTTCAAACGCCGAAACCACTGCATGATGCAAATACGAACTTTTGATAAAGCGATTATTGACAAAAAAGAATTGTTCACCACGTGTTTTTTTAGCAAATTCGGGTTTTCCAACAAAACCATTAATCCGAATAATATCTATATCTTCATGGACAGGCACTAATTTTTTATTTGCCTCTTTGCCGAAAATACCAACAATTCGTTGGCGCAAATTGCCAGGATGCAAATGAAATAATTCTTGTCCATTATGATGCAGCGAAAAAAAGATTTCTGAATTTGCAAAAGCCACTCGTTCAAACTCATCTAAAATATGACGCATCTCTACGGTGTTGCTTTTCAAGAAGTTACGCCGTGCGGGAACATTGTAGAACAAATTTTTAATCCGAAAATCAGTGCCCACAGGTGCTTGACAAGGCTCTTGCGTCTTCAATTCGAAGCCTTCGATAACGATGCGCGTCGCTAATTCGTCCGTTTCTCGGCGCGTGCGCAACTCTACTTGCGCAATTGAGGCAATACTCGCTAACGCTTCTCCCCGAAAACCCATCGTCCGAAGCGCAAATAAATCGGCAGCATTTTGGATTTTAGAGGTCGCGTGGCGTTCAAAGCACATCCGCGCATCCGTTTCGGACATGCCTGAACCGTCGTCAATGACTTGAATCAACGTTTTTCCTGCGTCTTTGACAATCAATTTAATATGTTTCGACCCTGCATCTACACTATTTTCCAACAATTCCTTGACCGCAGAAGCGGGACGTTGAACAACCTCGCCCGCAGCAATTTGGTTGGCAATCGAATCGGGCAGTAAACGGATAACATCCGACATTTATGTATTGGATTTTTGGATTTTGCTTAATTTTTAATCACAAAAGTAACGTTTTTGAGCCGAATTGCAATAATTATTTAAGGTGGATTTATTGGATTTGTTGGATTCTGTGGATTTTTTCCAAAAAAAATCCACAAAATCCAACAAATCCAATAAATCCACATTCAGAAAAATAAATTTTGTATCAAATCATCGGCTGCAAGATTTGGTAACGTCACTTTTAAAGTGGGATGCGCCGCCATTGCGCGTTGAATTGCCGATAATGCACCTTCGTTACGCGCCCAACTGCGCCGCGCAATCCCGTTATTCACATCCCAAAATAACATATTATTTAATTTTTCAGAAGCGGATGCGCTGCCATCCAACACCAACCCAAAACCACCATTCATCACTTCGCCCCAACCTACGCCGCCACCATTGTGCAAACTGACCCAAGTTGCGCCGCGCATCGCATCGCCAATGACGTTTTGCACCGCCATATCTGCGGTGAAACGGCTGCCATCCCGAATATTCGACGTTTCACGGAACGGCGAATCCGTACCCGATACATCATGATGATCCCTACCTAAAACAATTGGTTTTGAAATTTCACCCTTTTCAATCGCTTTGTTGAACGCTTGCGCAATCGCAATGCGCCCTTCCGCATCTGCATATAAAATCCGCGCCTTTGAACCAACGATTGGAATATTTTGGTCGGCGGCTTCAATCCAATTAATATTATCTTTCAATTGACTTTGAATTTCTGGCGGTGCTTTTGACAATAATTGTTTTAAAATCTTCGCAGCAATTGCATCCGTTTTATCCAAATCCGATTTTAACCCAGAAGTACAAACCCAACGAAAGGGACCAAACCCATAATCAAAACACATCGGGCCCATTATATCTTCTACGTAAGAAGGATATTTGTAATATCCTTCTGCTTGATTTTCAAATATATCCGCGCCAGCATCTCCTGCTTCTTTCAAAAAGGCATTGCCATAATCCCAAAAATACATACCGCGTTGACTTAATATATTCACTGCCGCAACGTGCCGATGCAATGTCTTTTTGACTTCATTTAAAAATAATTGTTTATTATTATTTTGCAATTGTTTTGCTGCATCAAACGAATAATATTGCGGACAATAACCACAATCTTCCATATTATGCAAAGACGTTTGGTCAGAACCCAATTCAGGTGTAATATTTTTGGCAACAAAATGTTCTAACAAATCTACAATATTTCCGTGATAAACCAATGCAACAGGCTGTTTTTCCAACACATATTTTTGAATCGCAAATGTTAATTTATCCAAATCATTGAAAATCAATTCTTTTTGAATATAACTATCTTGAATGCGTTGTTGAATCGCATCATCATCCACTTCTGCAATCACGCCGACACAACCTGTAATCACTGCCGCCAACGCTTGCGCGCCCGACATACCACCCAATCCCGACGTTACATAAATGCGTCCGTGTAAGGTATCGCCCAAATTGCGCAATCGCCCTGCATTCAAAAGTGTAATCGTCGTGCCGTGAACGATGCCTTGCGGCCCAATGTACATAAACGAACCCGCCGTCATTTGTCCATATTGCGTCACGCCGAGCGCGTTGAATTTATTCCAATCCTCTTTTTTTGAATAATTCGGAATCATCATACCATTCGTAATGACCACACGGGGCGCGTCGGGACGACTTGGAAACAACCCCATCGGATGCCCAGAATACAACACAAGTGTTTGATTATCAGTCATTTCTGAAAGATATTGCATGGTCAATACGTATTGCGCCCAGTTTTGAAAAACCGAACCATTGCCACCATAAGTGATTAATTCATGCGGATATTTGGCAATTTTTGGATCCAAATTGTTTTGAATCATCAACATAATTGCCGCCGCTTGCTGACTTTGATGCGGATACGCGTCTATCGGACGAGCATACATTTCGTAAGTCGGGCGGAAACGATGCATATAAATTCGACCCAATTGTTTTAATTCCGCGACAAATTCGGGTGCCAAAATCGCATGATGTTCGCTTGGAAAATAACGAAGCGCATTTCGAACCGCTAATTGTTGTTCATTTATACTCAAAATCCCAATAATATTTCGTTTGGGCGCGTGTGGTACACGCGGGTCTAACGGGAGCATCGGGGGCAATTCGGCAGGAATACCTTGACAAATTTGATTTTTAAATAATTTATAATTGGTTTTAGTTATCACAGTTATCTTTTTTGAACGGTTTAAACAAGATAAATTTTGATTATCCAACCTCTGGAGGTTTTCAAAACCTCCAAAGGTGATTATACCTCCTTGTCTAATTACTTAGCAATTGCAAATTTAGTTCTTTTTTTGAATTAGAAACAAAGGAATTTCAAGGAATGAAGGATTATGGCGCGAGTACGAACTTCAAAGGTAGCCTTGATGAAGTTCGGATTTACAATCGGGCGTTGCCTCAAGACGAGATTTGCCCTATCTCTATATAGGGGCATTGCCCTATCTCTATATAGGGGCATTGCCCTATATAGAGATAGGGCATTGCCCTATCTCTACTGGTAATTTATTGAATTATCGCCCTAAATGACCTGCATCAGCAATACACAGAAGCACTAAGGTCTGCACTTTGCAAGTCCCCACACCATGCGGAGAAGTAATCGTTAAGAGGCGAGTCCCTGCTGAACCCGACCCATCATAATTGATGGGAATGGTCACACTCGAAGTCGTTGCAGTGAGCGTAGTGGATAAGGAACCTGTTACGCCGACCCCCGCAACCGTGAAACTCGTCGCACCAAGATATTGTGGGTCAATCGGAATCGTTACTGTCCCCATTTGCCCTGCTATGCCATTGGCAATAAATTTGCCCTGTACTTGACCGACCATGCAATCGTAAGCATATACAAATGTAGGCGTACAGCAATTCACATTCACTACTACCCACGCCGTATCGCAAGTGAATCGCAAACTGTCGCAAACTCGATATTGGAAACTATCCAGTCCGATGTACCCTGCTGTCGGACGATATATAATGCGTCGAGTCGTGGGGTCAAGTGCAATGGTGCCATGTGCAGGAGGTATCAAACCACTGATACTCAATGAGTTAGAATCTAATTGTACACCTCTATCATTGTTTAAAACAGCAATCCATTTTTCGGGTGTCGTCGTGCTGAGCGTGTCACGCAATGCGTCAGCGTAGCACTCTGGGATGGTTTGAAAAAAGACTCGTTCTTCACTCCCATAAAACCACGTATTAATGGTATTGGCATCTCCATAACAACCATTGTTCCAAGCATGGCAAGGCGCGGCACAACCTCTTAGTTGTAAGTGCGTTTGCCCGTTTAGATTGTCATCAGGGATGCCGCTATCATCAAAATAGAGTTTATAAGGGCGCATCGAGGGCGGTGGCATCGGTCGAATCGTCGTAAAAGTGAATCCATTACTCATAAATTCAGCATCATAAATCGGTAAATGGAATATCCCTTGAACGTAAGTCGTCACTATCCTAAACGTTTGAGCCAGATTGACGGCATTGCCTAAGCCATCTTTGAGATTCCACGGGACAAGGCGAATATAGGGCGGTTGTTCTCCTACGGCAGGAATGATTTTGATTGCCAGTGCCACATCTCTTGTGCCAGCATCATAGAGCCCACCGCCCGAAAGGGTATCCAAATCAACCACCACATCCACTTGCCCTCGTTTCGATACTGAAACCGCAAAAAAACCTTTGGTCGAGTCGCAACTTGTCAGCAACGGGGCGCGACTGAGCGTGCCAAGTGTGCCACTGGGATACACCGAATTGTCAGGGTCATTGAGAAACATGGGGTGTTGTGGCGTGCCGATGTTGACTCCTTCTACCGATTTTCGGTCGTTGACCACATTACCTGTATTGCCTGGGCCATTTTCGTTGAAAAAAAGGTTGAAAGCAACGGGGCGTAAGCCCGAATTTGCAAAATTTACTTGAGTCACCAGGCTATCACCTGTTGCATATATATAAAAAATACCCTTGAACGGTCGGTCGAAAGTACCATATTGATTGGGGGTCGCACAGCCAAACCCGCCCGCGCCACAATTGATAGGTGGTGTATAAAGAGCCCAGTTTTTGGCAAAAACGCGCCCATTAATCGCCGTCGGAGACGCACCTTTGCTGGCAACAGTGATGTCCCACCATTCCAGGGCAAACGACGACGAGTTATAAGCATTAATAGCACGGCTAAATTCAATGTAATAATCCCCCGCCGCGAGTCCTGCGGGGTTAAATGTAACAGGAACGTACCCCGTCGCGCCTACTAGCGTCGTCGGACCCGCCACTGCTTGCGACCAATAGGTGATAGCGGGTGAAATCGTTTGTCCATTGGCATTGCCAGGCGTAGGGAAAACGACATTACCGTTAGGGTCTTTAATGCGGAAGTATGCTGTAACGTTTCCTGCTGTACAAGGATAGGCGGAACTGTTGCGCGGCTGACTGAAACCTAAAAATACTTGTTCATTCGCAGGATTTTGGATTCGAATATACATACGTTGAGCATCAACACCGTCGTACCTGCCAAAGGTATTGTACGACGTGCTAACCAAGTTTAGATTAACGCGGTCAATTGAATCGGGAGATAGCTGCTTTGTACCTTCTGCATGAGCCCACATGGGAAGGATTGCCAAGATTAGCACATATAAGTTTGAGTTCATTCGCGGAATATCGTTTTTGTGATATTTATTTGTACAAAATGCTAATACTTTATGCAAAAGTGTTGTTGTTTTTTTGAAATTTTGTTACATTGTTTTTTTTGAAAAAAAATTTAACACATTTTTTTTAAATTATAAATAGTTGATTATCAAATTTTTATACATTTAGTTTAATAAAATATGTGTGACAGATTTAAATCATGAATTTTAGGCACAGGGAGCATAATAATTTGTCCCGAATGACACCAATTTTCACCAATAATTTGGTGCGAATTGGTGTCATTCGGGACAAAATGGTGGGTATTTTACTTTTATACCTTCAAGATTTTGAGCCAATTGAGAATTTTCCTGTTTTTCGGTCAAAAACTAAGGTGATTTTCGTATAACGCAAGTTTTTCAAAAACGGGCAACCTGCCATTTTCTGCGCCTTGCAAAAGGAACGCAAACTTTCAGGCATCACTTTCCCCGTAATCATGGTTCCTTTTTGGGGCAACTGCACATTAAAATTCAGTTGCCGCAATGCTAATTCTTCTACATCTTTCGGCACGCCGACCCGATTGGGTTCAACAAATGTGCCCGTGTAAATCGTTGGTAATAAATGAGTTACTTCAATTAGCGTATCTTTTTGAATCAAAAAAGTTTGAAAATAAAGTTCTGTTGCCCCGCCATCTGAAAAACTTTTTTTGTAAACAACTACACCGCCGCCATCTTCTTTCTTAAATTTAGCAATTTGAACATGAATCGTTCCGCCACCTGTACCTGTATCAAACCATTCCAAAAAACCATTTTTGACATCCACATTGACGGGAATTTTTTGTTCAACGGAGCCAATTGTTTCATAATGATTGCCTTTTTTATGAATCGGATTATCCGTTCCAATCGGCAACTCATTGTAACATTGTAAAATATCTAATTGGCTGATTCCCAAATGAATAAAACTGAAAAACACAAATATCGTATAGGTTATTTTGCTCATTTTAAGGGTGTTAAATGGTTAAAACTAAGATTATCGGCATGAAGGTAAACTTTTTTTTGCACTCAAAAAATAGTTACTTACGCATTCATTTTCCAACAAATAGTTTAACTATATAGAAACATTTGTCAGCTCGCAACCCGTAATAATTGGCGAGTCCATTAGGTATTTTTAGCATCTTTTTTAAGTTAGAGTGAAACAAAATTAGGGCTTTTTAGGAGAACTCACAAATAATATTCCAATTTTTAATTTAATATATCTAAAAAAACATTATTTACCAAATTAAATTCTGCAAAACTTAAAAATGTACTTGCGCAATCGTCGGATAATGATCCGAATACGGCACACGTACAATCTCATAATGCCCAAAATGTACACTCGGCGATGCTAAAATATGGTCAATTTTCAAACCAGGGATGCTGCCTGAATAGGTCGTACTCCGCCCAAATGCCTTTTCTCGAAAACCATCTTTCAATTTATCGGCGATAATTTTATAGGTATGCGACATCGGATTATCATTGAAATCACCCAAAACGACCACAGGATAAGGACTTTTTAAAATATGTTCTTTCACTTGACGGGCTTGTTCTGCTCTGATTTTAGTATTTTTTTTGACGATTCGAAGCATTTTTTCGACTTCAAACCATGTTTTTTCGTCTTGAACATCCCCTTTTTTGGCAACTTCATCCGCCATCATGGAGATTTTATTGGATTGCAAATGCAATGCATAAAAACGAATCGTTTGATTTCCAACCGCAATATCCGCATACGTACACCCATTTGAACCATTACCTTTGAATAAGGGCACATTGCCATGCGCTAAAATCGGTCTTTTCGACGCAATATTGACTTGATTGATTAATTCCAACGTGTAAAATGGGTATTTTCGCAAAATCGGTAACGTGGAACAATTTTTTTCCCAATTGCGCGGGCCCGCCGCCGACTCTTGAAGCGCGATAACATCGGGGGCAATTGTCTCTATAAAATGATTCATTTTGGCGGCTGCCTGCGCCTTACTTTTTTTGAAGTTATTGAGTTCCAAGTAGTTAATGTTGTAAGTCAGGATTTTAAACGAGTCTATTGCGCTCGCGCTGCTCATCGGGTGAATGCCGACGACCGACGGAATATGCACCACACCGATTAATAAGGTGATGCCCGACAGCCATGCCCACCGTTCCCATTTGAATATCCAAAAAATTAAATATAAAAAATTTGCCAATAATAACCATGGATAACCTAAACCTAAAAAGATTAAAAACCATGATTTATCAGGCGGCGTTTGCGGCGCGAAATACGATAATATCGTTAAAATGACTAATAAAAGATTCAAATTTCGCAAAATGCGGAGTAAAAAGGTTCCCATACAGACTGATTTTTGTTTTTTTCAGAACAAAAGTAATAAAAAAGCTGTTTTTTAGACACGAATTGCACAAATTTTCACGAAAAAGAGAAAGGTTTCGTGCAGTTTCGTGCAATTCGTGTCTAAAAAGTATCTCCACCAAAAGTTTAAAATGGCAAATAAAATTTATTTTATCATGGGCGTTTCGGGTTGCGGCAAGACGACTATTGCGCAAAAACTCGCACAACACCTTGATATTCAATGTTTTGACGGAGACGATTTTCATCCCACCGCCAATGTGCAGAAAATGGCAAAGGGCATTCCATTAACGGATGCGGATAGATTCGATTGGTTAAAATCGCTGCATCAAAAGGCGCAACAATGTATTTCGCAACAGCAATCAGCCGTTTTTGCGTGTTCCGCATTGAAGGAAAGTTATAGACAGATTTTAATGCAAACCATTGAAAATCAATGTGTTTTAATTTATTTAAAAGGTGATTTTGAAACGATTCTTCAACGGATGTCACATCGAAAAGGTCATTTTATGCCCGTTGAATTATTAAAATCACAATTTGACATTTTAGAAGAGCCGAAACGCGCTATTATAATAGATATTAAAAATCAACCCAATAGTATCATTCAAAAAATTATGGAAAATTTACAGAAAGCATCATTTGGTATCATCGGTTTAGGCGTAATGGGCAAAAATTTAGCGCGTAATTTCGGTCGAAATGGAGTTAAATTAGCCCTTTTCAACCGTTTTGTGGCGGGTTCGGAAGAAAAAATTGCCGAAAAAGCGATTTCAACGTATTCAGAATTGAAATCCGCACAAGGTTTTGAAGATTTAAAATCATTCGTTTTAGCATTGGAACGCCCTCGAAAAATCTTCTTAATGATAAAGGCAGGTGCCGATACGGATACATTTATTGACCAAATTGCGCCTTATCTCGAACCCGATGACATCCTCATTGATGGCGGAAATACGCATTTTAGGGATACAAAGCGTCGAATGTTGGCTTTAAAAGCACAAAATATTCACTTAATAGGTACAGGTGTTTCGGGCGGGGAGCAAGGCGCGTTAAACGGTGCGAGCATTATGCCGTCGGGTGATGCGACCATTTATAAACAAATTGAACCGTATTTGAATGCGGTCGCTGCCAAAGATAAAAAGGGCAAGCCGTGTTGTATATATATAGGTGTGGAGGGCGCGGGGCATTTTGTCAAAATGATTCACAACGGCATCGAATATGCGGAAATGCAATTAATCGCGGAAATATATGCGTATTTTCGCTATATCATGCACTTGCAACCCAATCAAATTGCAGCGATTTTTTCAGAATGGGCGCAGAGCGATTTGAAAAGTTATTTATTGGAAATCACCGCTTCGATTTTGTTGAAAAAGGAAAATAATGTTTATGTGATTGACCAAATTTTGGACAAAGCGGGCAATAAAGGCACGGGCAATTGGGCAACAATTACGAGTTCTGAATTGGGGATTCCTGCGACGATGATTACCGCAGCACTATTTGCGCGATATGTTTCGACAATTAAAGGCGATTTTGATAAAATGTATCATCAAAATGGTTACAAAACCCAACATCATGCAGCGATTGTGGATATTAAAAATGCTTATACGTTAGCGCGTATCGTGAATCATCAACAAGGTTTTTTAATCATGCGTACTGCGTCTGAAACCTTCAAATGGCAATTGAATTTATCGGAAATCGCTCGAATTTGGACAAATGGTTGTATTATCCGAAGTGCTTTTATGGAAAAATTGGTAAATGTTTGCGATAAAAACGCAGATTTGTTTGAAAACGAAATCATTTTAAAACAAATTCAAGATTTAAAATCTTCGTTAAAAACATTTTGTATGACGAGTATGCAACATGATTTACCGATTTCATGTCATGTAGAGGCATTGAATTATTTGAATGCGTTGTCTGGAAATCGCCCAACCGCCAATATCATTCAAGCGCAACGAGATTTTTTCGGAGCGCACACCTATCAAAAAATAAATGATAAAATAGGAAAATTTTACCATACGAATTGGTAATAATGAATGATGAATGATGAATTTGCAGATTCATCATTCATCATTCATTATTTTAAACTTGCGTCAAATAATGTTGCCATTTTGAAGGCAATTTGACTTTCTGATCCCATTTCTGACGAGACAAGCTCACCAAAATCACGCCTAAGCCTAAGCAAATGCTTTCTAAAGGCACGTTTGGCACGTATGCCGACACGTATTTCATTGGCACTAATAAGATACCTGCAAGCAAGATGGCTGTGCCGATGTGGTTCAATGTTTTATGATAAATCATTGCAATATTTATATTTTAAGTTGTGATACGCCTTTTGTTACGTAGCACAAATATCGTTAATTTAAGGTTGAAAAGCAAGTACATTTGCATATCAATAACATATATAATTTTTTAAATTCTATAACCTATTTATGAAATTGTTATCTTTATTGCACCTTCTTTTAAAAACGAAATTCAATCTTTTTTTGATTCAAATAAATTAACGATTATGAAATACTTAACAGTCATTGGGTTTTTATTACCAACTATTGCCCTCGCTCAACAAAAAGTGGATGCCCGCCTTGAACATGTTACCGTTTTCTTGAATTATTGCAATTAGTTTGAATATTGAAGACCAAGTGCCGATTGCATCGGATAAACAAATCGAAGTGCAATACACCTTTTCCGATCATCCAATAGTGGATAAAAATACAGGTCGCTTAACGTGGAAGTTGCAGCTTAAACCATTGGAAAACAAAAATTTACAAATATTTTATATCGTCAAGCATCTTGCTGAATGGCAGGTGAATATGGATTAAAAATTTGAATTTAGTTTTATAATAAAAAAAATCATATATTTGCATTATATTTATATTTTTCAAAAAAAGCATGTCAAATTTTTATGAAACATTTCCTTTTAATGCTCTCTCTCTTGGGATTGAGCAGTTCCTTTTTTGCTCAAAATAAGGAGCAATTTCGTGCTGAAGCGTATTTCGATACTGATAAATCGGTCTTGACGGCGGCAAGTCAAACGACTTTAAACAACGTATCGGAACGTTTGAAAGGGTTTAAAACCTATCAAATTGTTTTAAAAGGCAACACAGATGCTGATGGTAATGATGATTATAATCAAAAATTGTCTATCCGTCGGACGCAGGCGGTGTTGGCGTATTTAGTCTCACAAGGCGTTTCGGCGAGCGCGATTTCGACGGCTGCGCTCGGCGAAAAACAACCGATTGCAGATAATTTAAGTATCTCGGGCAAGCAAGCGAATCGGCGAGTTGATATTTTGGTAACTTATACCATTGATAACCAATTAGTTGCGCAATTTTCCAATGATGCAAATCCAGCTAATCCGCAAGTAGGTATCGCAACCGATTTGGAAACATTGTTTAAACAATTGGCAAACGCGCCTCAACGTTTTCAATTCAGAAATGATAAAGATACGATTTTGGTTTGCGCAAAAGGCTCTATGGTTTTGTTGCAAGCGGGCAGTTTTGATGTGCCTGCGGGTGCGACTGTGACCATTCAAATCAAGGAAATATTATCAAAATCTGATATGTTACTTGAAAATTTGACGACCACTTCGGGCGATAAATTATTAGCGAGTGGCGGTATGATGCAAATTGAAGCTTTCTTGAAAAATGGACAACCCATTGATTTACAAGCAGATAAGTCTATAAAAGTTAAAATTCCAACGCCTAAATTTGAACCACAAATGCAATTTTTCACAGGTTCGCGCACGGAAACGGTGCCAACGGTGAATTGGAATATGATGGAAAAGGCAAATTTAAATGGTGATGTGACGACAGATTTTAATGCAAATCGTTTAATTGGTCGCAAACCTATCCATTTTCCCAATTTTGATTGGGGTTTAGGTTGGAAAACCATTGAGTTTCCGATGCCATCCCTCATACATCCTTATTTGGTGAATTATGCACACCAAAAAGACATACATACCAATTGGGCTTACAAAAATTATTATAGGTATTTTTCAAATATGATTTCCAAAGATACTTGTAACGCGCTCTATTCAGAAAAAGCAATTTACCGCGCTCCTGACACGACCCGACGCATCGTAACACACACGAATCAAAATTTTTGGGAAAGTGTTACAGGCATTTTTTCTACGAAAAAGGACACACTTGTTCAGATTCGCCCCGCCAAAACAAGTAAAAAATATGAAATTTTACCAAATTTGTCTCCTAAATGTCAAGAATTAGCGGCTTTTGGCAAGTTGAATCATTTGGAACATAAAGATTGGACGTTTTTAGAAATAACAAAGCATAAAGACATATATGATTTATTGTCAAAAGCATTTGAAACGCAAGATTTGCTCTTATTGCGCCGTCGGTTGGAAATGCAAGTCGTCGAATATGATAAAGTAATCGTGACGTATGATAGTTTGAGCAAAGCGTATTATGCGAAACAGCATCATATTGAAGAAAGTCTTAAATCGAAAGCATACGCCGCGTATATGAAACAGCGCGATGCTTGGTATAAAATACAGGATGAAGCGGTCGAAAAAGCAGTTGTAAGTGGGAACATAACCAAAGAAAATTTAAATTATTACTTCTTTGAAACCAATAAGTTAGGTTGGTTGAATTGTGATTATTTTACAAATGATGCAGAATCGGTTTTGGTAGATGTTGGCGTGAAAAAGCGGGCGAATTTGGATGCGAAAATCATTTTCAAAGACCGCATGGCAGCAATGAATGTCAATTCGCAAAATGAGGATGTGGCGTTTATGAAAGTGCCGAAAGGTCGGAAAGCATGGATTGTTTTGATGGATTTTCAACAAAATTCGCCGCGCTTGGCGTTGCAGGAGATTGAAACGGGGAAACCTGTGCCTGTTTTGGAATTTAAAGCAATGACGGTTGCGCAGATTCGGAGTGAATTAGGTCGTTTAAATCAACCGTAATTTGTTGATAATCATTGAATTAGGAATAAAGGAAAAGAGTGGAATTAAGGATGCATTACACTACTGAGTTGTTAAAGATTTAATATGTAAATAATTGATTATCAATCTATTTTTCCCCGCAGATTTCGCAGATTTTCCCGCAGATTCTCGCG
>JBEEMZ010000085.1:0-18239 GCA_041192405.1 Bacteroidota bacterium
GCGCTCGCTTATTAGACAATTATAGAAGTATTGAAGGTACCGACATTTTGTTTAATATGTATGCTCGAAATGGGCGTACCAATATGTTCACACGCAATCAATGGGTTCCAACAGACAGCCGCTTTTTGGATGCGACATTCAAATTTCGGAATCCATCGGATGTCTGGATGCACGGGAGCTACTGGGATCAGCTCACTGCTACGGCTTCCAATCAACCGTATTGGACGTTGATGCAAGAAAATGCGACGGGCGCAGCGAATCGCAGACCTTGGACGGGAACGCTCCATATTGACGAACCGAATTGGTGGGGCGGAGCCGTGATTACCAATCCAGGCAATCCTGCAATCACGGCTTGTGGTGGTTTGGTGTTGCGTTCGCCTGAAAATAATCAAAATCAGGATCTTATGGCGCAAAATACCATTGTTTTTGCGGATGGACAGTATCGGGATGTTAAAATCCAACAAGATGTTGCTTTGCTTCGATTGCGCCAACAAGCATTAAATACCGCCGAAGGATTGTTTGAACCGATTGCACGTTTATCGCAAACCGTGCGGGATACCGCTAATACAGTAGTTAAACACATGATTGATGTGGCACGAGTCATGGCAATCGGCGCGGGTCAAAGCACAAACGGATTGGCAAGAAATGATTTTGGCTGGCTTCCCGAAGCAACGGTGCATTTTGAAAAGCCGTCTGCTACATTGAAAGCGTATCCGAATCCCGCACAAGATTTTTGCACGGTGGAATTGCCCACAGGACAACCTTACAATGTAACCGTTTTGGATGCTGTTGGCAGAGTGATTGTCACGCTCAACACCGTCGGCAACGCTGATTTAGACACAAAAGATTGGAAATCAGGCATTTACATGGTACAAGCGGTGCATCAAACCTCAAAACAACAGGCTTTTGCAAAAATGGTGATTCAACGATAAAACGCATTTTTAGAATTAGGATGCTAAGGATTTGCAGAGCGTTTTAACGCTCTGCAAATCCTTAGCATCCTTTCAAATACTTATTATCCTAATTCTAAAAAGAGTTACAAAAAGAAGCGGTAGTAAAAAGGACATTCCCTTTACTACCGCATTCTTGTTCAAAATCACAACTAATTTACTATTAATCAATTACTTATGATTTAAAAATAAAAATAAATCATGCTTTTTTGTCGAAATATTTTAGTACAATTGATAACCCAAAATTAAAAAACCTGTGCGAATTCGGTTGCCATCCACTGCCCCAAAAGCCATATCATACCGCATTTCAACGCTCCATTTTTTGTAATTCACGCCCGCACCAAACAAAAAACTTTCCTCTGTCGGGCGATAAGACGGATGCCAAGGGTTTTGCGTAACGCCTGTTTTCATATCTTTGACGCTCGTTTGATGCCCCGCAAGCACCCCCAAACCGAAGCCGACATTGGTAAATAATTTAAAAATACCGTTTTTCGGATAGCGGTAACGCATCAACGCATTCCAACGAATATAATCAAAATTATATATCTTTTCCGTGCCGACATCGTTCGTGGCGGAACAGCTTGAATGATAGCCCCGATACATCAGTTCATTGTAGAAAAACAGTTGTTGCTCGGTCTTCGGAATCAGTAAATTAAGCGATACGCCGAGCGTCGGCATATATGAATATGAAAATGCATCATTTGTTGGCGCACCGTTGAAATAAAAAATCGGACGCGCAACGCTCAAACCTGTCAGAACATTCACTTCAACATGGTTAGCATGCTCGTCATACACAAAACTTGGTCCCGCAGGACTGCCATCAGGATTCTTAGCTTGGCGCGAATTACAGAATTTATTGTATTTTTTAAAAACATATACTAATGATTCAAGATTGTAAGTGATTTCACCTAAATCATTTTTAAGTATGTCATTACAATCATACATTTCTTTTGCCAATTGTCTTCGGTATCGCTCGTGTAAAACAGCTTGCTTTTTAGAAGCATCGCTATAATACATTTTGTTAACCAATTCTTCGGATTTACCTTCCTCGCGTTCGACGAAAAAGTGTAATTTACCTTTTTCATCGTTCAACGAGAGCAAACTTAACCGTTGTCCGCGCACACAAAGGGCTAAAAAAACGGTATCCTGCATCCAAACAGACTCTACACTGTGGTCTAATTCACCCATTTTATAAGGTGAAATATCCGTTTGAACGGCTCTCGACATAAAAATAACTTCTTTATCAGGCGTTTTGAAACCAAATTCTTGGATATCATGCACGCCATAAAAAGTATTTTTGGATTGAGTCAACGTTTTTTTGAAAGTTATTTGACGGGGATTCACGAGCCACGCACGGTCGTCAATAAACCCTTTAATCCTCTCTCCTACATTGTTTAAAACGTAACCTTCTCGATAGTTTGTTTGAGCACTGAGGTGAGAAATTAGTAAAAAAATGCAAAGCAAAAAGTTTGTAATTTTAATCATCTTTAAATATTTTAAATACGATTTGCAAAAATATTTAAAATATTGGTTGTCACAAAATGAAAAAATGTTTTTTTAACATTTTTTATGTTAACGATATTCAAACAAGGTGTAAATGAGGCATGATTTTTTCATATAGTTCAGATTTGTTTATTTTTAGTACCATTTTTGAGTTATTTTTAACGTAATTGCATTGTTATAATTACATTTTTACTGAAAGTATTTTTAACAAAAAATTAAAATTTGATTCCATTCACCAAAAACATATATAATATTTTTTAAATAAAAATATGCAATACATAAAAAATACAGTTCAAATTTGAACTGTATTTTTTATAGAAAATAATTGATAAGTTGAATCTATGTTGCAACAAATATTTCTTTTTCAAGATATGATAAAAACAATTTTAAACCTTTTTTCTTCGCTTCATCCAAATGATATGAAATATTATTTGTATAATAATATTTTAAATCAAAATCAGGATGTGGGCTTGGCAACAAATAAGTTAATTGAGGAATATGTTGAATCCCATTTTTCAACGCTTGATTAAATTGTTGTATAAATCGCGCCTCTAACGGTTTACAGCTTATCCAAGCCGCAAAAACAAAAGGCAATTCTGTCATTTCCGTCCAAATCGCACCTAAATCATATACGTAAGGATATTGTTTGTTCAAACCAATCGCTCTATCGCCTATAATTAAAGCTGCTGTTGTGCCTTTAATTTTTTGTTCGTAACCTGCTGCACTTGGAAGCAATAAAGGATTGATTTTCCAATAATTATGCAATAATATTTTTAACAATTCAACGGATGTACGCGAGTGGTAATCCAAATAAATTTGTTCAATCGCTTCTATCGGTACTTGACTAAAAACGCAAACTGTCGCTACGGCACCTGTCGCACCAATACAATAATCAGAAATTAATTGAGCATTTTTCAATTCAGGTAAGATAGCAACAGGCACTAAACCCAAATCTGCTGCCCCAGACCGTAATTTTTCCGCGCAAACAGAGGGAATATCCAAACTCAAATCAATACTTTTTTGAATAGGATGCTGTAAAATCCCATACAATAACGGTTTCGTATTCAGATAACTAACTGCTGATATTTTTATTTTATCCATGCGTAATATTTGTTTAAGTCAATGATTTACAGTGGATTGCCCTAAATGCCGTGTATCATTTTCGATTTCAAACATAAATTCACCATCCAAATAATGGACTTTATATAAACAAGTATTGTTATGTTTCAAACGCGTACTTTCACCTAACGGTTTGCCTTGCAAAATCGCCATCATAGACACGAGCGTACGCCCGTGTGTGCAAACCAAGACATTATTATAAGGCATGGCTTTCAACATATCAATAAATTTCAAAATACGGTCTGCTAATTCTTGCAAACTTTCACCGCCTTCAATTCGGGCAGACGCGTCCCCCGATTGCCAAGCTGCCATCATTTTGATATGTTGTTCCGTCATCCATTCGGCACGCGGCTGCCCTTCATGAATGCCCCATGAAATTTCATTAATCAAAGGTGTTTTAAAATGTTGAATATTTTGTTTCAAAAATGGCTCGACGGTTTGATGTGTCCGCTTCAAAGCGGAGGTAACTAATGCGTCAAATTGCACATTTTTGTAATATTCATAAAACAACCACGCCTGTTTGCGCCCTTTGGCATTCAATTCCGAATCAATCCCACTGCCTTGCACAATGCCTTGCCTATTAAGGTCTGTTTCGCCATGCCGAATAAAATAAATTGTCATGTTTTTAAAACAAAATTTTTATAATAACTTAATTGTTAACAACAGGTAACTCCAAATAACCACGAAATGTTTTATCTTCTTCAAATTCAACGCCTTCAAAATCTTGGACAACCTTATATAAGGTGTCGCGTTCAATCGGGCGGCGACCCACTTGCCGAATCATCCGCACCAAATCCGTTGTTGAAAGAGACGGATGTTGTTCTTCGCTGCCCGCCATCGAATAAATTTTCGTCGTATCATCAATCGTTCCATCCAAATCGTCCACGCCAAACGCTAATAAAAGTTGTGCCGTGGAGCGTCCAATCATGGGCCAGTAGGCTTTTAGATGGTCAAAATTATCCAAATAAATCCGCGAAACCGCATAATTTTTCAAGTCTTCTATCGTCGAAACTTCTGCCAAATGCGACAATTGATTGTCTTTATTACGAAATTTCAAAGGTATAAACGTTTGAAAACCATGTGTTTTATCTTGCAAACGGCGCAATTGTTCCAAATGATCAATCCGATGATGATATTGCTCTACATGACCATATAACATTGTTGCGTTTGAGCGCATACCGAGTTCATGCCAAATTTCATGAATCCGCAACCATTGTTCACCTGAACATTTTCCACCTGCAATTTTATCGCGCACATCCGCCGCAAAAATTTCCGCGCCCCCGCCAGGAAGCGAATCTACGCCCGAATCTTTCACCATTTTCATCCCGTCTTCATACGACACTTTTGCTTTTTTGAAGATGTAATGATATTCCACAGGAGTCAAAGCTTTAATATGTAATTCGGGGCGATGTGCTTTGATGCGTCGGAACAAGTCCAAATAAAATTTCAAATCATATTGTGGCAACACGCCGCCAACGAGATGCACTTCCGTCACAGGTTTGCCATCATAGTTGCGAATTAACTCCATCATTTCGTCCATCGTATAAGCCCAACCTTCATGCTTTTGTTTAATCAATCGGGAATAGGAACAAAATGTGCATGTATAAACACATAAGTTTGTGGGTTCTATATGAAAGTTTTTATTGAAATATGTATTATCGCCTTGTTTTTTCTCACGGACAAAATTCGCTAATGTGCCAAGATAGCCCAATTCACCCTGTTCAAAAAGGTATAAACCTTCCGTTTCGGTGATGCGCTCTCCTGCATAGACTTTTTGGGCAATCTCACGCGCTTGCGTAGATAATGCGTTGTCTTGCAATAAGATATGAATATCGTTTTTCATAGAACAATTGTTTTTGATAATTTCCGCAAAGATAATGAATAATTCAAGTTGTAATGGTCTGAATTAGGATTTATGGGATTTTAAGAATTGTGAAAGATTGATTTTCAAGGATTTATGAAAAATTTAATCTTAGGAAATTCTAAAAATCAATCCTTCATCATTCTTAAAATCCCATAAATCCTAATTCAAAAGTATAACAAAGTTTCTAAACTTTCAGTTCAAACTGAAAGTTCTTTTTTTTTATTTTTTTGAAGCAAATTTAAAACTTGGTTCAAGATGTCTTATCTTTGTTGCTAAATAAAATCCTCAATTTAAATAAAAAGTTTGAAAAAATGATGACTGCAAATCTTCCTGCTATCACACATACGCCCGAAGCTGAAAAGGCTCTTGAACATTTTAACAGTCCGTGGAAAATGCGTTTTTGGTTATTAACTCAATTGCCTTCTGCTTGGTTCATGGGTATTAAAGTCAAAAACGTGACATGGCAAAATTCGGAAGTAACACTTCCTTATGCTTGGCGTTCACAAAATCCATTCAAAAGTATTTACTTTGCGGCACAATGTGCGGCGGCTGAATTGTCAACAGGGACTTTAGCGATTTTAGCGTGTCGCGGGCGCGGCAATATTTCGATGTTGGTCTCGAATATTGAAGTTGATTTTACGAAAAAAGCGAATCAATTGACCACTTTCCGATGTGAAGATGGCGAAAAAGTGTTTGAAGTGGTGCAAAAAGCCATCGAAACAGGAAAACCTCAAGTTTTAACAATGGTTTCTATCGGGAAACAAGCAAGTGGCGAAGTGGTTTCCATTATGAAAATCACTTGGTCATTCAAATATAAAGCATAAACAATTGATTTTAAATTATTTACAAAACCATGCGAATTATCACCTATAATGTCAACGGCATTCGCGCCGCTATTAAAAAGGATTTTTATGGTTGGTTGGCAACTGCAAATCCTGATATTTTGTGCCTGCAAGAAGTCAAAGCGATGCCAGATGAAGTGGATTTACAACCGCTTTATGCGTTAGGTTACACGCATGTAGCGTGGTATCCTGCGGTCAAAAAAGGGTATAGTGGAACGGCTACTTTCTCCAAAATTGCGCCAAATCAAGTCATTACAGGTATTGGAATTGCGCAATATGATGATGAAGGGCGTGTTTTGCGCACGGATTATGGTGATTGGACGTTGTTAAATTGCTATTTTCCTTCTGGCACAAGTGGTGATGTTCGGCAAGCGGTTAAAATTGAATTTTTAAACGATTTTTTTGATTATATCCAAATTTTAAAACAAAAACGACCGCGTTTGATAGTCGTTGGCGATTATAATATTGCGCATCAAGAAATGGATTTGCATAATCCCGCAAACAATCAAAATACGCCTGGTTTCACGCCCGAAGAACGCGCTTGGATGCGTAAATTTTTGCAATCAGGCTGGACGGACGCATTTCGGCATCAACATCCTGACGTTCAAGCCTATAGTTGGTGGTCATACCGATTTGAATCAAGGGCAAAAAATAAAGGCTGGCGCATTGATTATCAATGTGTTACGAATCATTTGCAGCCTTTGATTCAACATGTGGCATTGCTGAGTGATGTGGTTCATTCAGATCATTGCCCTGTTTTAATGGATCTTGATTTAAATTAGAATTCAACGCATTTGCTTTGTCATTCCGTAGGAAACTACAAAAAGTTCCTACGGAAGGACAAAAAAAAGTTCAAACTGTGACATAATTAAAATTCATCATTACATTACTATGAAAATACAAATTTTTTTGCTTATTGGCACTTTTTTGTTTAAATTTTTAGGTTGCGGCGCACAAGTTCCCGCGAATCGCGCACATTGCACAAATGCTGCATTTGACAAACAAGTTGCGTTTTACCTAAGTTTCACCATTCCAACAATTGACCCCAATGGTTTGAAAAAAATGCTGCCTCAAACCATCCTTTTAGACGCAAGAGAAAAAAATGAATATGAAATGAGCCATATTCCAAATGCAACACATTGTGGTTATAATCAATTTGATATTCAAAAATGGCAACATTTAGCCAAAAATCAACCCATTGTTGTATATTGTTCTATCGGTTATCGGAGCGAAAAAATTGCAGAAAAGTTAAAAAAAACAGGTTTTACACAAGTCTATAATCTTTACGGCAGCATTTTTGAATGGGTGAATCAAGGCAATTCGATTGTAGATGCACAAGGGAAACCAACAAAAAAAGTACATACTTTCAACAAATCGTGGAGTCAGTGGGTGCAGCCCGACAAGGCAGAACGGATTTGGTAGAAAATCAATTGTTAAAGTTTTGTCAAAGTTTTGTCAAAATTTACACAATATTGATTTTCAAATATTTGTAAAGCCAAATGAATCAAATTGTTACGATTAATCCGAAAAAAAATATAATTTTTAGCCAAAATGACCTGTCACAAAGCGACTAAAAAAAGCGTTCTTTGTGCAAGATTTCATGCTGGCAACAGATAAAAATCAATTAAAATTAAAATTAACCTTAACCTTATTCTAAACCTCTTTCATTTGAAAGTTATGAGAAATCCACACAGCCTTCGCATTGCAGCGGGCATGCTTGCAATAACCACGTTGTTGACAACAGGTTGCAAAGACGATACTACCGTGACTCCTGAAACTAAGGTGTACGCGAAAGCACAATTTGTGCATGTTGCGCCAGAGGCACCAGGCGTTATTGTCTCTGTTGACGGCAAAAACATCAATACAGATTCATTGCGATATTTGCAAGTGCTTCGCACGACCGATTCTTCGTACTTGGATGTGGATGTGACCACAGCAGGCAAGCGTGTTATCAAGTTGGATAGCAAAACGGGCAATGTAGCGACCGATTCGTTCGCATTAAACAAAGATGTCAATTATTCGATTTTCACGTACACGGATACGGGCGCAGCTAAGACGCGGAATCTCCTTGCTTCTGACAATTTGGCAGCTCCAACAACGGGTAAAGTGAAACTTCGGGTCGCTCATTTCATTTCGGATGCGAATTTTGAATGCGATATTGAAGCCGTTACACCTGGTCAATCACCCTCTGCGAGAAATGATTTTTCGGCACTCAAATTCAAAAATGTGACCGATTTCATTGAAATCGCACCAAGTACCTATGAGTTCAAAGTTAAATTGAAAGGAACAACGAGTGTATTATTCACCGTTCCACCCGTTAAGTTAGATGCCGATAAGATTTACACAATGGTTGCAAGAGGCTACCTCTACAAAGCGAATGCATCTGGCGTGTTCGTCTTGAATAGCAAAAAATAGTCGGAGATTTACAGGATTTGCGAAACAATATGTTTCGCAAATCTATGTTGAAATCGTTCCATACACAGATGAGTTTGAAATATATCGTAGCCTTTCCTATTCTGGGAAGGCTTTTTTTGCTTTAATAGATAAACTTTCCCAAACTTAGCTTATTTTTGCCGCATCGAATCGCTCATCAATATTTGTTAATTTGAAATGAAAATTCTCCAACTCTGCAAAAAATTTCCGTACCCGTTGAAAGACGGTGAATCCGTTGCTGTGACGCAACTCGCCAAAGCCTTGCATGAGTTGGGTGCGGAAGTCACGCTATTGACGATGAATACGAGCAAACATCCTGTTGAGATGGAGTCACTGCCCGCCTCGTTTCGTTGCATCTATCAAGCGATTTATGAAGTGCCTGTGTTCAATCATATTACGATTCTGGGTGCTTTGCGTAATTTATTTGAAAAAGAATCTTATCATATATCTCGTTTTATTTCAAAGGATTATGAACAAAAAATCATTTCTATTCTTAAAAAAGAATCTTTTGATGTGGTTCAATTAGAGATGATTCATTTGGCTCCGTACATCCCTATTATTAAAAAATATTCTAATGCCAAAATCGTTTGTCGAGCGCATAATGTTGAACATGAGATTTGGAAACGCGTTGCTGATATTACGAAAAATCCTTTTAAAAAATATTATTTGCGTTGGCTGACAGGCAAATTGCGTCGTTTTGAAATCGAAAATTTGGCAAATTATGATGCTTTATTGCCAATAACGGAACGCGACGGGCGCATTTTTAGGCTTTTGGGTTATCGGGGGCAGATGTTGCCTACGCCTGTCGGCATGGATAGTTGTCGTTTTTTGATGCCGCCGATTTCGATGAATGGTCATTTGTCGTTGGGATTTATTGGTTCGTTGGACTGGACTCCGAATATTGAAGGCTTGAAATGGTTTTTAGAAAACGTTTGGGGGCAGTTTTTGAAAGATAAAAGTCAATTTAAATTGCATATCGCGGGCAGAAACGCGCCTGATTGGTTGTTAAAACTAAATGTTGATAATCTAAAAGTGCATGGCGAAATTGCGGATGCACATCGTTTCACGGCGCAACATCCTGTGATGATTGTTCCGTTGTTTTCTGGAAGTGGGATTCGGGTCAAGATTTTGGAGAGTATGATGTTGGGGCGGGTGGTGATTACGACGAAAATTGGGATGGAAGGCATTCCTGCAATAGATGGGGAATCGGTTTTGATTGCGAATACAGCTGCCGAATTTATCGAAAAAATTCGTTTTTGTCGCCGAAATGCGGAGAAAATGGCTGAAATTGGTGCTGCTGCACGGAAATTGATGTTACAACAATTTGATAATTTGACGATTGCAGCACGTGTTTTAGATTTTTACGACAATTTGAACCTTAAAAATGAAAAATTAAAAACTTTATAGGAATGATGAATGAGGAATGAGGAATGAGGAATCGGGTGTTATTAAAATATTGATTATCAATGATTTAACGAACAATTCATCATTCATCATTCATCATTCATCATTCATTCATTATTGATTGAATGACGATTTTACTTATAAGTTTGACCCTCATCTGTGCGGTATGTGTACTGCATACTTACCTTTTTTTTCCGTTATGGGCGCGTTGGCGCTCACAAGGGCGGGATTTTAATAAAATTTGTTTTGAAAAATCGGATGATTTGCCCATTGTCACCGTCATTATGTCCGTTTTCAATGAAGAAAAAGTCATTTTAGACAAATTAAATTCGCTTCTACGCGTGGATTATCCAAAGGAAAAATGGCATTGGCGTATTGGTTCTGATGGCTCGTCTGATGCCACAAATCGTTTGATTGATGATTTTAAAAATACATATCCAACTGAAAATCTTCATTTTACAGCATTTACGAATCGGCGCGGGAAACCGCCTGTTTTAAACGATTTGGTTAAACAAGCGATTGAACAATTTGGTGTGCATCCAAATCATATTTTATTATTGACGGATGCAAATGTTTTATTAGACCAAAATGCTGTTTTTCAATTAGTTAAACATTTCAAAAATACCGATATTGCTTTAATGGATGCCAATATGATACCTGTTGGCATGAAATCGGATGGCATCAGCACTTCTGAACACGAATATTTGCGTTCGGAAGTGCTGTTAAAATATCGGGAAGGCGTGATTTGGGGAAAAATGATGGGCCCGTTTGGAGGATGTTATGCGTTGCGTTCTGATTTTTTCTCGCCCGTGCCGCCGAATTATTTAGTGGACGATTTTTATATTGCGATGCGGGCGTTGGAAAAAGGTGGCAATGCAGGTATTGAATTAAATGCACATTGTTATGAAGGCGTTTCGCATGATATTAGCGAAGAATATCGTCGAAAAAGGCGCATTTCTGCTGGAAATTTTCAGAATTTGAATACATTTACCCCTGTTTTATTCCATCTCAATATTTTATCCTATTTGTTTTTTTCGCATAAAGTATTGAGATGGCTTACACCGTTTTTAATTTTAATGGGTTGGTTAGCGATTGGCGTTTTGGCATTGAAAGGTTCCTTTTTGTTTCAAATCTTATTTTGGGGATGCAGTTTTGTACTGATTGGATTACCCATTTTGGATTTATTATTACAAAAATTCAATTATAATATTCGGATTTTGAGGGGAATACGCTATTTAATTTGGATGAATGTGGCATTATTAGAAGGTTTTTTTAAATATTTATCAGGTATTAAAAGCAACATTTGGCAACCCACGAAACGGGTGTAATTAGAAAACTTAGGTTTCATGGATTCTGTGGATTTATTTTGAACAGACAAAACCACAGAATCCATAAAATCCAAGTTTAGACAAAATAAGGTTAATTAACTTTCTAATCGCCTTACAATCAATGAGTTATGATTTTAATTAAAAATATAAAAACTTTATTACAAGTTCGTCCCGCATTGAACGCGACTCCTTTGGCGGGCATGGAACAATCGTTTTTGCCGCTTCTGGAAAATGCGTTTTTGCTCATTGAGAAAGAAAGAATTGCCGATTTTGGCGAAATGAGCCGTTGTCCCCTACGCGCTGAGGTGGAAATTGACGCTTTTGGGCGTATCGTGATGCCCACATGGTGCGATTCGCATACGCATATCGTGTACGCGGCGGCGCGAGAGGAGGAATTTGTGCAACGCATTCAAGGCGTAAGTTACGAAATGATTGCTGCAAAAGGCGGCGGCATCCTCAATTCAGCCCGCCGATTGCAAAATATGCCCGAAGGTGAATTGTTAGCAGGCGCGTTCAAACGGGTCGAGGAGGCGCAAACCTTAGGGACGGGCGCGATGGAAATTAAAAGTGGTTATGGTTTGACGTTAGAAAGTGAGTTAAAAATGTTGCGCGTAATTCGCCGCTTGAAAAGTTTAACAGATATGACAATTAAAGCTACTTTTCTCGGCGCACACGCGATTCCGTTGGAATATAAACAGCGTCGAAATGAGTATATCTCATTGATTATCAATAAGATGCTACCGATGATTGCGGCTGAAAACTTGGCAGATTATATAGATGTGTTTTGTGAAAAAATAGCCTTTTCCGTTTCGGAAACGGAACGTATTTTAGAAGCGGGCGTGAAATATGGTTTAAAACCAAAGATTCATACCAATCAATTTAATTCAATGGGCGGCATTGAAGCGGCGGTCAAATATGGTGCAATTTCAGTAGATCATTTAGAAGTTTTGACCGAAAAAGAGATGGTTTTGCTCAAAAATCATAAAACCATTGCAACATTATTGCCAACCGCGCCCTTTTTTCTCAATGATGCGAACACACCACCTGCCCGACAATTGATGAATAAAAGTATTCCAGTTGCGCTCGCTACGGACTGCAATCCTGGTACATCTCCGTCTGTATCAATGCCTTTTGTATGGTCATTATCGTGTATTCGTTTGAGAATGACTCCCGAAGAAGGTTTCAATGCGGCGACTTGGAATGGCGCGTGTGCAATGGAAGTTCAAAATGATTTGGGCTGCATCGCCAAAGGCAAAATGGCAAATTTAATTTTGACAAAACCTGTGCCTTCGTTTGCGTATTTGCCGTATTCGTTTGGGACGAATTGGATTGAAAAAACGATTTTGAAAGGAAATATTCATTGAAATTGTGATACAATGGAAAACGGATGGCACAGATACCAGATTACAAAAAAAATTTGCTCAAACTCTGGTTAACGCTAAAGCTTGGTGTACATTTGCCAAAATTCTGTGCCATTCATATTCAAATCTAATCTCAATTGTTACAATTTATATTCTAAACCAAACAAAATATAACCTGCCAGCCGATTTTGTTGTCGTATTTCAAAATAATTGGGATTCAAATCCACATTCAACATGGAAACATTCCCTAATTGATTGATATTTTTGCCTAATGCAAATATTTTTAATGGATATTTTGAAAACGTATAATTCATTTCTGCATCTATCCGAATATTAGACTGTTTTTGTTGCGCACTAATGGTATAATCATGCCACAATTGATGTTTAAATTGCCACGGTTTTGCATGGAAAGCCACTTGATAATAATTTGTCCAACGATTATGATATTGTGATTGGTTCAAAAAATCGTTTTTCATACCATAATAAGTCCAATTACTACCTATTTTAAGCGTCCTATTTTTGATTTGCGAATAAGATAAATTCGCATTTAAACTATGATTCAAAATCTGAACAGGATAAAATTGACCTTTTATGAACGTAAAATCATTGTTATAAGTCGTATTGGTTTGAAAAGAGCTACTTAATTTGTTATCAAGCCAATTCTTATCCCAAAAATTGGATAATTGCACACTGCGCTGTTGCGGTGCGACGCGCATCGTATAAAGCGTATAACGCGATTTCACCTCAGTTGACATCACAATAGGAGCTTCATTTTGAACATACGCCATGCTCAAAATCCACATTAAATTTTTCGATAATTGAATATTTTGATAAAAAAAGTTAAATTTGTGTTGAATCGCCTGTTGTTGAAACGGAATTTGATATTGTGTCAGTTCATTTGCATTGCGAATCGTGGCAATATCGCTCAATTGTGGCAACTCAAACCAATTCAAAGTTTTTTGATAACTAATAAAACCTTTGTTAAGGTTCGATATATTGTATTGTAATTTCGTTTTCCACAATGGAACCAAATTTTGTTCTGCTTGTTGCCCATTTCCAACTCGATTGACGGCACGTAATTCGCCCAACAATTCTAACTGCCAGTTGCGATAACGGTATTCTAATTTTAACAATTCGGACAAAGTATTGATTTGCATCGCACGCTGTCCTGCTAAAAAAGGTTGTCGAAGTGTATCCGAATCTGTCATTTCAGCTTGAAAAAACAACTGTTTTCGTTCTGAAAAAACAATATTTTGAAGTTTCCATGAAGTCTGTTGCCAAGTCGTTTTCAATTCTGCAAAAACATTTTGTTGCCGATTTGCAATATTTTGGTGAACATTCGTTGCGTTCGTATTCAAAACAGGCGTTATATCTTGCACAAAATGTTGAGATTGTTCGTCAAAATGCCGCAGTCCGACTGTCAAATTCCATGCAAAATGAATTGAATCTTTATAACCAATTGAAAATGAAGGACTTACATCCCACGTTTTTTTGCGAAATTGGTAATTCGATTGCTGTAGCAAATGATTGAAAATACCTGTAAATTGGGTGTTATCAGCATTTTTTTCCCAATGTAAAGGCAATTCAAACCGCCATAAATAACCTTTGGCAAACCATTTCTCGGTCAAATGTTGCAATTGCAAGATTTGAGCTGCATTTTGAACATTTTGTTGACCAGCAATTTGGGTTCGCAAACTATCCGAATACGTGCGTAAAACCGCATTTCCAGCACTTCGGTCGCTATTGACCCATAAAATCCCTGTTTTAGAATGCAATTTAGCATCAGGTGTCCAGTCAAAAGTACTTGCGATGGATTGACTACCAATTTTATTACCAAAAATCATTGGTTGTAATGCTTTGGGTAACAAGTCTTTATCACTCATCATTGTTTGATTACCCATTGCCTGTTCAAATGTTTTACTCATATTGGTTTGCAACTTCATGTATTCGCCCGCACTTAGTAATTCCTGTCCTGTGTTATTAGCATTAACGAAAATGCCAAAACCAACTTTTTTTTGGACTCGAAAACCTTTCAATTCCGCATTATATCGCTCCAAATAACCCGCACCTGCGTTGACAAAACCATTAAATTTAGCTTTTGCCTGTTCGGTCAATTCTAAATCAACCGCCACTTTATCGGAAGTCGAAAGCGTCAATTGATCCACCGCATCTTTATATTGCTTAATCACCTTGACCTGTTTGACATCCGATGCCTTAATACCTTGCGTCATCAATTGATGTTTATCCCACAAAATGTCTTTTGCTTCGACCAATAATTTTTGAACTTTTTTGCCTTCGTAGTAAATAATGCCATCTCGAATTTCCATACCAGGCAGTTTATCCATGAGTTCGCCCAAATTATCTTCGGTTCCATTGCGAAAACGGTCTAAATTATATCGAATGGTATCGCCTTGAACGACGATTGCCATACTTTTTTCCCGAATTTCAACCGTTTGTATCATCAACGATTTGGGCATTAGCACCATTTCGTAAAAATGTTTATCGGGCATAATCTGCATAAAAGTATCCTGATAACCGATAAAACTACCCTTGATCCAGCCTTGTGCGGGCTGCTTAAAACTAAATTTCCCCAAACTATCCGTGTAAATATATTGTTCGATAGAAGATTTGTCAGTTTTAAGCAGCAGCACAATTGCGTAAGCTAACGGTTTGCTATCGCTGCCGTCGCGCAATACGCCTGTAAGGTTTTGCGCCAATAGTGGCATCGCAGCAAAAAATACAAACCAAGCAAAGCCTATAATATGTATCGTATTTTTAGCAGTCATTTAAATATATTTTATTTTTTTTTCATATTCAAGGCAGATTTTATCGTCATAGCTCCTGCATCCCTCAATGCCTTTAAAGTCATATATTCATCAGCAATAGGCATTTTGATTTGTACAGGTTTCGATAATTTTTGAACTTTGTGCGCAACAATCGTATAATCTTTTGAACTTGCAGCTAATATTAAACCTGGAAGCCCGTACAAAGTATTGGGTCCCTGCTTAATTGGAATTTCATTAGTAAACCATGCTACCATTTCATGCCCTCTTGCATCTTTTCGAGTTGCTTTTTTGCACAAGTAGCCTGCAATTTTTTTATTTTCATCCGTAATTTGCCAATCTTGCGACCCTAATAAAGTATCTCGCCCTACTTTTGTCGCAATAGAATCATTCACATGATAGATGTATTTACGAACCAAATCAAGATAGACATGTGCATAAACGCGACTGCTTTTAGCGATTTCGATTGAAGTATCTTTATACATTAATCGAGCAAAACTGTATTTACTTTGAGTCGTATTAGCAGTTAATTCAAAACGGTCGTATTCATTATCAAATTTTTTTAAAAAATCAGGCTGAACTGCGGCAATCTGAGCTCTGTGTTCGGCTGTAAAGAAATTTCGATAACAATTATATTCTACCAATATATTTTGGGCAGATATTGAGGAAACATCACTTAACAAGAAAAACAAAATAAAATATTTCATATTAATATTTATTTTTATTCATATAAAATCAACGGTAAACAATTTACCTATTAATCCTGCATTTCGCACCAAAAAAAATTAAATATATTAATAACAATTTATGTTGTTTAAAATAAAAACAATTTATTTTATAATATTATATAAAACGTTAATAATCAATTATTTATTTTTTTGAGTGCGGAAAGCGGAATTAAATTATTATTAGTTGGGTTCATTTTTGGGGTTCTTTTTTTGAACGTTTGACGGTTTCCATCAGCTTCGTATAGCTTTCATCACCAAGTGCTTTTAACGTCAAATACGTATCGGCTATCGGCATCTTGATAGCTATGACCTGCGATAATAGTTGAACTTTATGAGCAAATATATTATAATTTTTGGATTCGACTCCCAAGACAAGACCTGGCAAGCCATATACCGCAGCAGGTCCTTGCTGAATTGGAATATCTAAGGTGAACCAAGCTATGATTTCATAACCATTCGGATCAGTGCCCATTGCTTTTTTACAACTATATCCCGCAATTTCTTTTTCACCTGTTGCTATTTTCCAATCTTGTATCCTTAATAAAGTGTCGCGCCCTACTTTATCAGGCATCGTATTTTCTATGTGATAGACATACTTCTGAACACAATCTAAATAAATAGTCGCATTTGCTCGGGTACTATTACCTCGTGGAATTAAAGTATCCTTATACATTATTTCAATATAACGGTACTTACTTTGTCTCGCATTGGTAATTAATTCAAAACGCTCATATTCATTTTCAAATTTTTTAACCAAAGTTGGGCTCCTTGCAGCTATCATAGCTCGATTTTCTCCCGTAAGAAAGGTCTGATAACGATTATATTCGACCAAAACAGACTGAGCAAATAATGAAGCGTTACTAAACAGTAAACAATAAAGGGTAAGATATTTCATAAAAAATTAAAGTTTAATGAATTTAGATAATACAAATTATGTTTTGAGAATAACTTACCTACTAAGTAGCCCATCAAGTTGATATTTTCAAGTAAAGTATAGATACTGAAAACATTGAAAACCTGTTTTCACCTAAAAAATAGCTCCGAAATGATTAATCATCAATTATTTATTAGCTTATCTATATTAGACCTTATGCAAAAATAAATTTTATAATATGATAATTCATTGATAAATCCGTAAAGAACGCCTTAGAATTGAATATTTCATTCTAATCTTAAAAATTATTTTTTACAATTATTGAAAATCAATGCTTTATGTATTATTGATTTTATTTCTGCATAAGGTCTATTTTACTCAATATTATTAAATTGACTTAACAGGCTACTCAGTGTAAGTAAGTTGAACAAAAAACAAACGATTCTTGTTACAGTGCAAAACAATGAAAGTTCCTTCGCACAAGAAAAATGCTATCCTCATTTTCCAAAGCAAAACCACTGACTATTTTATTTCATGACTATTTCACAAACCAACTACTTAACTGCTCAAATTATGTGCTACCGCACTCGTACTCGTTGTTTAATCACAATCATTATAAGAACCATAGTTACCAGGACCATAATTCCAAACGAATTGGTTACAATAATCTCCATCATCAAAGTCCATACAACCAGAGTCATTGCATGCCTGTAACCAGTCAATACTTGTCACCTTAATGGAAGTTGTGAAAGTAGAAATAAGCGATTTTTCTGCTGGCGTATTCTGCAATTGCGGTTGACTTGCAAAGGACGCAATGGACGCTAATAAAAGTGGAACAACGAAAAGCAATTTTTTCATTTTAAAAACGTTTAAATTGTTAATAATTTTGTTTATAAGGTTTTTGTCAATTGAGTTAGCTACGCTCTTGGCAAAAGCCTTTTTTCTTACCAGAAGTACTTCTTAATAATGATACAAAGTTACGGGGAATGAAAACACCAAATACGGAAATAATCGGAAGTTTCTGGCACTAATCGGAAATCTTCGGAACAT